>NZ_JAMLIE010000010.1 GCF_023954335.1 Aquamicrobium sp. | reverse complement strand
CGGCTGCGCAAGCTGGAGAAAGCGGGCATCGTCACGGGCTATCATGCGCGCGTCGCGGTGCGGCGCCTGGCGCCGGTCGCCAGCGTCATGATGGAGGTGACGCTGGCCAACCACCGGCAGGCCGATTTCGACCGCTTCGAGCGCGCGGTGGCGGCAACACCGGAGATCGTCGCCTGCTGGTCCGTCGGCGGCGGCGTCGATTACATCCTGAAGATCATGGCCCCCGACATCGACGCCTACCAGCGCCTCGTCGACGACCTGCTCGACCGCGAACTCGGCATCGACCGCTACTTCACCTACATCGTCACCAAGACTGTGAAGGAGGAGACCGCGCTGCCGCTGACGACGCTGCTGCCGGCCCCGGACTGATATCGACGTAGAGAGATTGTCTATGGCCGGCGGTCGGTTTGGTCAAAGTCTCTGCGGCCGAGCCCGGCAATAGACAATCTGTCGCCGCGCCTCTGGCAGACTCACCGTCGACACAGCCAGAGGAGGCCGACATGACCGCCCTATTCGCCCGGACCGTTTTCCACGAAGCGCTCGCCCGCCTGGGCGATCCTCACCTGCTGCGCGAACTCTCCTATGTCGGCGGCCGCTGGGTGGCCGGCCGCGACGGCGACAGCTTCGCCGTGACGGACCCCGCCTCCGGCGCGACGCTCGCCTGGGTCGCCGCGCTCGATGCCGGCCAGACGTCGGAGGCGGTCTCGGCCGCGGCGCAGGCCTTCCCCGCCTGGCGGGACCTGCTGGCGCAGCAGCGCGCCGCGATCCTGCGCAAATGGCACGGGCTGATCCTCGAAGCGCGCGAGGACCTCGCGCTGCTGATGACGCTGGAACAGGGCAAGCCGCTCGCCGAATCCCGCGGCGAGATCGACTATGCCGCCTCCTTCATCGAGTGGTATGCCGAGGAGGGCAAGCGCCTCAATGCCGAGAGCGTGACGAGCCACCTGCCCGGCGCCGAGATGATCGTGCGCCGCGAGGCGCTCGGCGTCGTCGGCATCGTGACGCCGTGGAACTTCCCCTCCGCCATGATCACCCGCAAGGCCGCCGCCGCGCTTGCCGCCGGCTGCACCGTGGTCGCCCACCCTTCCAGCGAGACGCCGCTTTCCGCCCTCGCGCTTGCCGAACTCGGCGAACGGGCCGGCCTTCCGGTAGGCGTCTTCAATGTCGTGACGGGCGATGCCGCCACCATCGTCGGCTGCATGAACGCCGACGCCCGCGTGCGCGCCATGAGCTTCACCGGTTCGACGGAGATCGGCAAGCTGATCGCCGGCCAGTGCGCGCCGACCATGAAGCGCCTCGTCATGGAACTCGGCGGCCATGCGCCCCTGATCGTCTTTGCCGACGCCGATATCGAGAAGGCGGCCGACATCGCCGTCAACGCCAAGTTCGCCACATCGGGACAGGATTGCCTTGCCGCCAACCGCATCTATGTCGAGCGCCCCGTCCTTGCCGCCTTCACCAAGGCCTTCAAGGCCCGCATCGCGGCGCTGAAGGTCGGCGCCGGGCTGGAGGCGGATGTCGAGATCGGCCCGCTGATGCACGAGCGCGCCATCGCCAAGGTGGAGGAGCAGGTGGCCGACGCCGTGAAACACGGCGCGAAGGTCCTCACCGGCGGCAGGCGCCACAAGGCCGGCCCGCTGTTCTACGAACCGACGCTTCTGACCGAGGTTTCCGACGATGCGCTAATCATGCGCGAGGAAACCTTCGGCCCCGTCGCCGCCGTCACCGCCTTCGACAGCGAGGCGGAAGTGATCGCCCGCGCCAACGACACCGAATACGGCCTCGTCGCCTATGTGGTCACCGAGAACGGCGCGCGCCAGATGCGGCTTGCCCGCGCGCTGGAATACGGCATGGTGGCGGTCAACCGCGTGAAGATCACCGGCGGGCCGATCCCCTTCGGCGGCTGGAAACAATCCGGTGTCGGCCGCGAAGGTTCGCGCCACGGCATGGAGGCCTTCACGGAACTGAAATATCTCTGCATCGACACCGCTGCTTGAGCGCGGGCGCGTCTCCACCGGCTTGATTCCGGGCACCTGCTCCGGGCGCCCGCCCCCGAGGTGCCCAAC
>NZ_JAMLIE010000009.1 GCF_023954335.1 Aquamicrobium sp. | reverse complement strand
AGGCGACCTCCGACGGCGTCCTGACGCTGACGGTCACCTTCAAGCTCGGCACCGATCCGGACAAAGCCCAGCAGCTCGTGCAGAACCGCGTGTCGCAGGCCGAACCCCGCCTGCCGGCCGAAGTGCGCGCGCTCGGCGTCACCACGGTCAAGAGCTCGCCGGACTTCATCATGGTGGTGAACCTCGTCTCGAAGACCGACCGCTACGACATCACCTATCTGCGCAACTACGCCACGCTGAACATCAAGGACCGCCTCGCCCGCATCGAGGGCGTCGGCCAGGTCCAGGTGTTCGGCGCGGGCGACTATGCGATGCGTGTCTGGATCGATCCGCAGAAGGCGGCGGAGCATGCGCTCGCCGCCAGCGACATTTCCAACGCCATCCGCGAGCAGAACGTGCAGGCCGCCGCCGGCATCATCGGCGCCTCGCCCACCGCCAACGACGTCAACCTCCAGCTCAACGTCAATGCGCAGGGGCGCCTGCGCACGCCGGAGGAATTCGGCAACATCATCGTCAAGACCGGCGCGGAGGGCCAGATCACCCGCCTGCGCGACGTTGCCCGCATCGAGATGGGCGCGGCCGACTATTCGCTGCGCTCGCTGCTCGACGGCGAGCCGGCCGTCGCCGTCGCCGTGCTCCAGGCGCCGGGCTCCAACGCCATCGAGATCGCCGACAACGTCCGCGCCACGATGGACCAGCTCCAGATCGCCATGCCCGAGGGCGTGAAATACGAGATCGTCTACGACACGACGGAATTCGTGCGCGCCTCGATCGACAAGGTCGTCGACACGCTGCTCGAGGCCGTGGCGCTCGTCGTGCTCGTCGTCATCATCTTCCTCCAGACTTGGCGCGCCTCGATCATCCCGCTGCTCGCCGTCCCGGTCTCCATCATCGGCACCTTCGCCGTGATGTATGCCTTCGGCTTCTCGGTGAACGCGCTGACGCTCTTCGGCCTGGTGCTCGCCATCGGCATCGTGGTGGACGATGCGATCGTCGTCGTCGAGAACGTCGAGCGCAACATCGAGAACGGCCTTTCGCCGCGCGAAGCGACCTACCGGGCCATGCGCGAGGTCTCCGGCCCGATCATCGCCATCGCGCTGGTGCTCGTCGCCGTCTTCGTGCCGCTCGCCTTCATCAGCGGCCTCTCCGGCCAGTTCTACCGCCAGTTCGCGCTGACCATCGCGATCTCGACGGTCATCTCCGCCATCAACTCGCTGACGCTCTCCCCGGCGCTCGCCGCCCTTCTCCTGAAGGATCACCATGCGCCGAAGGATTGGCTGACGCGCGTGATGGACGGCCTGTTCGGCTGGTTCTTCCGCGGCTTCAACCGCGCCTTCAGCGCCGCCGGCAACGGCTACGGCCGCAGCGTCGGCGGGCTCGTCACGCGCAAGTCCCTGGTGATGGCGGTCTATCTCGCCCTGGTCGGCGCGACCTATGCGGTGTTCAACGCCGTGCCGGGCGGCTTCGTGCCGGCGCAGGACAAGCAGTACCTCATCGGCTTCGCCCAGCTTCCGGACGGCGCGACGCTCGACCGCACGGAAGAGGTCATCAAGAAGATGAGCGAGATCGCGCTGGAGCAGCCGGGCGTCGAGCACGCCATCGCCTTCCCGGGCCTGTCGATCAACGGCTTCACCATCGGCTCGAATTCCGGCATCGTCTTCGCCTCGCTCGCCCCCTTCGAGGAGCGCACGACGCCGGAGCTTTCCGGCGGGGCGATCGCCATGCAGCTGAACCAGAAGTTCGGCGCCATCCAGGATGCCTTCATCGCCATGTTCCCGCCCCCGCCGGTCAACGGCCTCGGCACGACGGGCGGCTTCAAGCTGCAGATCGAGGACCGCGCCGGCCTCGGCTACGGGCCGCTCAACGAGGCGACGCAGGCGTTCCTGGCGAAAGCCTACCAGACGCCGGAGCTGGCGGGCCTGTTCTCCAGCTTCCAGATCAACGTGCCGCAGCTCTACGCCGACCTCGACCGCTCCAAGGCCCAGCAGCTCGGCGTGCGCGTGACCGACGTGTTCGAGACGCTGCAGATCTATCTCGGCTCGCTCTACGTCAACGACTTCAACGCGTTCGGCCGCACCTACTCCGTGCGCGTCCAGGCGGACTCCGCCTTCCGCGCCAAGCCGGAGGATATCGGCCAGCTGAAAGTGCGCTCGCAGACGGGCGAGATGATCCCGCTCGCCGCCCTCCTCAAGGTGGACGCGACGACCGGGCCGGAGCGCACCACGCGCTACAACGGCTTCCTCGCCGCCGACATCAACGGCGGCCCGGCCCCCGGCTTCTCCTCCGGCCAGGCGCAGGAAGCCGTCGAGAAGATCGCGGCCGAGACGCTGCCCCCCGGCATCGACTTCGAGTGGACGGACCTCACCTACCAGCAGATCCTCGCCGGCAATTCGAGCATCGTCGTCTTCCCGCTGGCGCTGCTCCTGGTCTACCTGGTGCTCGCCGCGCAATATGAAAGCCTGACGCTGCCGATCGCCATCATCCTGATCGTGCCGATGGGCGTGCTCGCCGCGCTCGCCGGGGTCTGGTACACGGGCGGCGACAACAACGTCTTCACCCAGATCGGCCTCGTGGTGCTGGTGGGCCTGTCGGCGAAGAACGCCATCCTGATCGTCGAATTCGCGCGCGAGCTGGAATTCGAGGGCAGGACGCCGATCAAGGCCGCGATCGAGGCGAGCCGCCTGCGCCTGCGCCCGATCCTGATGACCTCGATGGCCTTCATCATGGGCGTCGTGCCGCTGGTCCTGTCCACCGGCGCGGGCGCGGAAATGCGCGCCGCCATGGGCCTTGCCGTCTTCTCCGGCATGATCGGCGTCACCTTCTTCGGCATCTTCATGACGCCGGTCTTCTACGTGCTGCTGCGGCGTTTGGCGGGCAACCGTCCTTTGGTGCAGCATGGCAAGTCGACGATGGAGGGAGAGACGCAGGCGGTGTAAAGCGGAAGGCCCCTGCCCACAAGGGCAGGCGAATTGCATATGGCAGCACGCTGCTGCTTTCCCCTTCTCCCCCGCGGGGAGAAGGTGGCCCGAAGGGT
>NZ_JAMLIE010000008.1 GCF_023954335.1 Aquamicrobium sp. | reverse complement strand
CCTGCCCTACTCGATGAAGATCCTGCTGGAGAACCTGCTCCGCCACGAGGACGGGGGGAACGTGCTGCCGGCGCACATCGAGGCGGTCGCCACCTGGGATCCGAAGGCCGAACCGGATACCGAGATTGCCTTCATGCCCGCGCGCGTGGTCCTGCAGGACTTCACCGGCGTGCCCTGCGTGGTCGACCTGGCCGCGATGCGCGACGCGGTGGTCCGGCTCGGCGGCAAGGCCGCGCAGATCAACCCGCAGATCCCCTCCGAGCTGGTGATCGACCACTCGGTGCAGGTGGACGTGTTCGGCCGCCCCGACGCGCTGGACATCAATGGCCGGATCGAGTTCGAGCGCAACCGCGAGCGCTACGGTTTCCTGCGCTGGGGCCAGAACGCATTCGGCAACTTCAAGGTGGTGCCGCCCAACACCGGCATCGTCCACCAGGTCAATCTCGAACACCTGGCGCGGGTGGTGATGACCGCCGACAGGGACGGCCAGGCCTGGGCCTATCCGGACACCGTGTTCGGCACCGACTCGCACACCACCATGATCAACGGCATCGGCGTGCTGGGCTGGGGCGTGGGCGGCATCGAGGCCGAGGCGGCCATGCTCGGCCAGCCGTCGTCGATGCTGATCCCGCAGGTGGTCGGCTTCAGGCTCACCGGCATGCTGCCCGAGGGCGCCACCGCCACCGACCTGGTGCTGACCGTCACCCAGATGCTGCGCAAGCACGGGGTGGTCGGCAAGTTCGTCGAGTTCTTCGGCGACGGCCTGCAGCACCTGCCGCTGGCCGACCGCGCCACCATCGGCAACATGGCGCCCGAATACGGCGCGACCTGCGGCTTCTTCCCGGCCGATACCGAGACGCTCCGCTATCTCAACATGTCGAGCCGCGCGCCCGAGCGCATCGCGCTGGTCGAGGCCTATTCGAAGGCGCAAGGCATGTGGCGCGAGGACGGCATCGAGGACCCGGTGTTCACCGACACGCTCGAGCTCGACCTCGGCGACGTCGTTCCCTCCATGGCCGGCCCGAAGCGCCCCGAGGGGCGTGCGCCGCTCGAGGACATCGCCGCCAACTTCGCCGTGGCGCTGGAAGCCGAGTACAAGAAGACCGTCGACACGGCGCGCCGCTACGCGGTCGAGGGCGAGAGTTTCGACCTCGGCCATGGCGACGTGGTGATCGCCGCGATCACCTCCTGCACCAACACCTCGAACCCGAGCGTGCTGATCGGCGCCGGCCTGCTCGCCCGCAATGCCAACCGCGTCGGCCTCAAGCAGAAGCCGTGGGTCAAGACCTCGCTCGCGCCCGGCAGCCAGGTGGTGGCGGAATACCTGTCGAAGTCCGGGCTCCAGCCGGAGCTGGACAAGATCGGTTTCAACCTCGTCGGTTTCGGCTGCACCACCTGCATCGGCAATTCCGGCCCGCTGCCGGGGCCGATCTCCAAGACCATCAACGACAAGGGCCTGATCGGCGCGGCGGTGCTGTCCGGCAACCGCAACTTCGAGGGCCGCGTGTCGCCCGACGTGCAGGCCAACTACCTCGCCTCGCCGCCGCTGGTGGTCGCCTATGCGCTGGCCGGCACGGTGACGAAGGACCTGACCAAGGAGCCGCTGGGCGAAGGCGCGGACGGCAAGCCGGTGTATCTCAAGGACATCTGGCCGACCACGCAGGAGATCCAGGAGTTCATAGAGAAGTACGTCACCCGCGAGATCTTCGCCTCGCGCTATGCCGACGTGTTCAAGGGCGACGAGAACTGGCAGAAGGTGCAGGCGCCGGAGGGCCAGACCTATACCTGGGACGACGCCTCGACCTATGTGCAGAACCCGCCCTATTTCGTCGGCATGGGCCACAAGGCCGGCGACATCAAGCCGGTTCAGAACGCGCGCATCCTCGGCCTGTTCGGCGACAAGATCACCACCGACCACATCTCGCCGGCCGGTTCGATCAAGGCGGCCTCGCCCGCCGGCAAGTACCTGATCGACAACCATGTCGCGGTCGCCGACTTCAACCAGTACGGCACGCGGCGCGGTAACCATGAGGTGATGATGCGCGGCACCTTCGCCAACATCCGCATCCGCAACCACATGCTGGGCGAGAACGGCAAGGAAGGCGGCTACACGATCCACTACCCGTCGAAGGACGAGCTGTCGATCTACGACGCGGCCATGCGCTACCGCGAGGAGGGCACGCCGCTGGTCATCTTCGCCGGGGTCGAATACGGCAACGGCTCGTCGCGCGACTGGGCGGCCAAGGGCACGAACCTGCTCGGCGTGCGCGCGGTCATCGCCCAGTCCTTCGAGCGCATCCACCGCTCCAACCTCGTCGGCATGGGCGTCGTTCCGTTCACGCTCGAGGAAGGCACCAGCTGGGCCTCGCTCGGCCTGAAGGGTGACGAGACGGTGACGATCGACGGCCTCGAGACCATCAAGCCGCGCCAGAAGATGGTGGCCAAGGTCACCTTCGCCGACGGGACGGTGAAGGAGGTTCCGATCCTCTGCCGCATCGATACGCTCGACGAGCTCGACTACTTCAAGAACGGTGGCATCCTGCAATACGTGCTGCGCGACCTCGCGGCGTAAGCCGCCAATCCTTCTCCCCGTTCACGGGGAGAAGGTGGCCCGAAGGGTCGGATGAGGGGCTGAGCCGATCGTCCAAGGTTTGCGCCGCCCCTCATCTGCCTGCTGGCATCTTCTCCCCGTAAACGGGGAGAAGAGCTACTGCCGCCAAGGCGAGATTATTCCTTCGCCGGCGCGCCGTGCCGCGCCACGGCGGCGAGGACGACGCCCAGCATCAGCCCGTTGAACGAGTGCCACAGGAAATGCGTGCCGAGCGGCATCGCCTCGCATACAACCGGATCGAGCGCCCGGAAGGTGACCGAGACGACGAAGACGCCGACCGCGGCGAGGTTGTACCAGCCGGCCGGATTGCCGGCGCGGATGATCCAGACGCCGAAGAAGGCCAGCGCCAGGAAGGGCGGCAGGTAGCCGGTCGTGCCGTTCGACGCCACGCGCAGCCATTCCGGCACGTTGGCGGTCAAAAGCGCGGCGACGGCGTAGAAGGCGACGAAGATCGCCAGCGATTTCGCCCACGAGAAATGCAGGAAGCGGCGCAGGCAGAACAGCGTGTAGGCGAGCGTGAAGCCGGCGATCGGCAGGATGTCGGCCCACATGGTCAGCGTGTTGGCGAAGGTGTGGAACAGGAACGAGCCGACGCCGATGGCCACCACCCACCAGGCGAGCACCTCGGCGAAGGCGCCGGCGCGGTTTTTCCGCACCGCGTAGACGCCCCACAGGCCGGCGGCGACGAAGGCGAGGTTGGTCAGCGCGTTGACGGGCTCGGACCAGAATTCAGGCCCGGTGCGCTCGCAGTAATTGTCGATGGCTGAGTAGAGATTCTCGAACATGGCATGTCCTGATGTGGGGTGGTGTCGGGTCGGGAGCGGGCCGGGATCGGGCCACGAGCGGGAAGAGGTGAATTTCACTGCAAATTGACTTCCCGTCACGCGCGGGGGTGCCTAATCTTCCCGCCGGTTCATCGGGGTGGGCCGAAGGCGTGCCGGCATTGCCCGCGCCGATGATGCGGTGCTGCGGGAGGGTTCGATGAGCCTTGGAACGATCGGGAAAATCCGTTGGTCTTGACCTTTCTCAGGCTGTCGACAGCCGCGTTGATCCTTGCAATCGCCAGTGGCGCCGCCGCCGGCGATTTTGTCAAGTCATCGGCGAGCCGGCCGCGGGCCGTGGTCGAGCTGTTCACCAGCCAGGGCTGCGGCTTCTGCCCGCCGGCCGACGCGCTGCTCGCCGACCTCGCGCGCTCCGACGACGTCATCGCGCTCGCCTATCATGTCGATTACTGGGACTATCTCGGCTGGCGCGACACCATGGCCAGCCCCGAGAACACCGCCCGCCAGCAGGAATACAGCCGCGCCTTCGGCACGCGCTCGGTGTTCACGCCGCAGGCGGTGGTCAACGGTCGCGAGCAGATGAACGGGGCCAAGCGCGGCAAGGTCGAGGCGGCGATGCGGCGCATGGCCGGCGGGCCGGACGGCATGATCGTCGACGTCACGGTCTCCTACGAGGGCGAGGCGATGGTGGTCGAGACCGGGGCGGCGGACCGGCCGGTGCGCAACGCCCAGATCCTCGTCGTCTATTTCGAGCCTGCGACGCAGGTGCGGATCGAGCGCGGCAAGAATGCCGGCCGCGCCTGGACCTATCTCAACGCCGTCTCCGGCTTCCACTCCGCCGGCATGTGGCATGGCGAGAAGACGCGGATCGAGTTGCCGAAGAACGCCATCGCGCGCAAGGGTGCGGGTGGCTGCGCGGTGCTGGTGCAGGAGATGGACGCGGACAACCTGCCCGGCGCGATCCTCGGCGCGGCGATCCTGCCCAATTCCGGAAGCTGATCCCGGGAAGCTGACGCAAAAGGAAGGCCGGGACAAAACAAAACCGGCGCTGATGGGATTCAGCGCCGGCAATTGCTTGCTTTGGGATCGTCGTCGCCTTCGTTCCGGATTTTCCCGGAGTTGGTTCGGTCCAGCCTTGGCCCTGTGGGCGGGGGGCTTGGGGTTACAGGTCCAAACCGGACCGAACCGTCTCAGGCAACGATCGGATCGTCGCCGGACAATGGGGCGGCAGCTTGGGTAAAAAACGGCGACATTGTGGCAAGCCATCACCAATGAAAACAGTGTGTGGCGCTTTGTGAACGCGGGCCGGACGGGTGCTTCGGGTGCGCCCCCGGGCGAAACCGGGCCTTGCCGCGGCCCGCAGCCGGGGGCTTGCTTTTCGCGGCGGGGCGGGCGAGGCTGCCCCTGTCGTCAAACTGTCATCGAAAGGGCGGCGCATGACCGATTACGGCTCGGGAATGGAGGGTGGGGACGATTCCTCGATAGTCGTCCCGCTTCATGAAGCTCGTCTTCAGGCAATGGGGCACGGGCGGGACGAACTGCCGGTCACCTTCCACCGGCGCGAGCTCGATCTCATTCTCAGGGTCTACGGCCACGGGGTCGCCAGCGGCGAGTGGCGCGACTACGCCATCGACCACATGAAGGACCGCGCGGTGTTCTCGGTCTACCGGCGCACCAGCGAGGTGCCGCTCTACCAGATTCACAAGGTGCCGGCGCTGGCGCGCAGGCAGGGCGCGTTCTCGGTGGTCGCCGCCTCGGGACTGATCCTCAAGCGCGGCCACGAGCTCGCCCGCGTGCTCGCCGTGTTCGACGCCAAGCCGAAGCTGGTGCGCGCCTGATCCTGCCGCACGCGCCCCGGGCTCAGATCGCCTCGCCGCGCAGGAGGCGCGGGGCGCGCTCCGACAGGCCGGCGGCCTGTCGGATAAAGTAGTCCTTCAGGCGCGGCATGCGCTCCACCAGCCCGAGGCCGAGATCGCGCACCGCGCGCAACGGCGCGACGTCGTTCGAGAACAGGCGCGTCAGCACGTCCGTGGTGATGCCCATGCGCAGCGTGTCGAAGCGCCGCCATTCCTGATAGCGTTCCAGCACGTCGAGGCCGCCGATGTCCCGGCCGAGCCTGTCGGCCTCGACGATCGTCTCGGCCAGCGCCGCGGCGTCGCGCAGGCCGAGGTTCAGCCCCTGCCCGGCGATGGGGTGGATGCCGTGGGCGGCGTCGCCGGCGAGCGCGAAGCGCTGGCGCACGAAGTCGCGCGCCAGCGTCAGGCCGAGCGGCCAGGCGCGGGGCTTCGACAGGACGCGGATCTCGCCGAGCTTCAGGCCGAAGCGGGTTTCCAGCTCGGCCTCGAAGACGATCTCGTCCTCGGCGACCAGCCGCTCTGCTTCCGTGGTCTTCTCGCTCCAGACGATGGAGGAGCGGTTGGTGCCGTCCTCGGCGGGTGCGAGCGGCAGGATGGCGAAGGGGCCGGCGGGCAGGAAATGCTCCTCGGCGCGGCCGCCATGCGGGCGTTCGTGGCCGACGGTGCAGACGATGCCGGACTGGCCGTAATCCCAGTGGACGGTGCCGATGCCGGCCATGTCGCGCAGGCGCGAGCGCACCCCGTCGGCGGCGACGAGCAGACGCGTGGCGAGCGAGGCGCCGTCGGCGAGATGGACGGTGACGTGGCGCGTGCCGGTGTCGAAGCCCGAGACGCCGACGCCCTCGATCAGGTCGATGCCGAGTTCCTCGCAGCGCCGGCGCAGCGCCGCGTTCAGGTCGCGGTTGAACACCATATGCGCGAAGGCCTCGCCCGGCGCGATCTCGCCCTCGAAGGACAGAAAGACCGGGCGAACCGGATCGGCGGTGCGCGAATCGGTGATCACCATGTCGGTGATGGCCTGCGCCTTCGGCGCGATCTCCTCCCAGCAGCCCAGCCGCTCCAGCATGCGTATCGCCGCCGCGGCGATGGCCGAGGCGCGGCCGTCGCGCTGCCACACGCCCTCGGGTGCGGCGTCGACGACGCCCACATTCAGGCTCGGCCGCGCCTCCGCGACCGCGACCGCGAGGGTGAGGCCGACATAGCCGGCTCCCGCGACGATGACGTCGAAGCCGTTTTCCTGTCCATCCATCGCTGGCGTCCTTCCGTTCATGCCGTGCGCGCCGGTCCATGTCCTGACCCGGCCCATGCCTTGACTTGCCGGGGCGATCGTTGCAACCCCCATTCCGGAGATCGCAACCGCCCGGGGGATAGCGTCATGTCGCAGGCCATGCAGGAGCTTCTTAGCATACTCGACCTCGAGAGGCTCGAACACAACCTGTATCGCGGCAGCAGCCACAAGGTCGGCTGGCAGCGCGTTTTCGGCGGGCAGGTCATCGGCCAGGCGCTGGTGGCGGCGCAGCGCACCGTGGTCGAGGGCCGCCACGTCCACTCGCTGCACTGCTACTTCATGCTGCCGGGCGACCCGGCGGTGCCGATCATCTACAATGTCGACCGGCTGCGCGACGGCGGCTCCTTCACCACGCGGCGGGTGACGGCGATCCAGCACGGCCGGGCGATCTTCTCGCTCGAATGCTCGTTCCAGATCGAGGAGGAGGGGCTGGACCACCAGATGCCGATGCCCCTCGACGTGCCGCCGCCCGAATCGCTGCGCAGCCAGTTCGACCTGTTGCAGGAGGCGGGCCACACCATCCCCGAGGCGATCCGGACCTTCTGGGCGCGCGAGCGGCCGCTGGAGGTCAGGCCGGTCAATGTCGAGCACTACACCAGCCGCTGCAAGCTGCCGCCGCAGCAGAGCGTCTGGATCAGGACCACCGGCGCGGTGCCCGACGAGCGCCCGCTGCAACGGGCGATCCTCGCCTACCTCTCCGACATGACGCTGCTCGACACCTCGACCTTCGCCCACGGGCGGATCGGCTTCGACCCCGAGCTGCAGATGGCGAGCCTCGACCACGCGATGTGGTTCCATCGCGACCACGCGCTCGACGACTGGCTGCTCTACACCCAGGACAGCCCCAACGCGATCGGCGCGCGCGGCTTCTCGCGCGGGTTCCTTTATGCGCGCGACGGCACGCTCATCGCCTCGACGGCGCAGGAGGGGCTGGTACGGCTGCGCACGCAGCCTAGAAATTAGGCAATATCGCCATATTGCACAGTTTTTGATCCCGAATGGCGTTCCTCCTGCGGGGGCGGAACGCCGGCTTTCGGGAAGAATCCTTCCATAACAGAGAGTTGACCCCGGCTTCGTGCAACTGGCACGCGGCTTGAATCACCATTTGCGATCATCGGCCGTCAAGGCGGTTCGACGAGGTCATGGCAGAGGCGGGGCACGCCCCCTGAACCAGCAAAGGGTGAAACCTGATGAAAATCGTGATGGCAATCATCAAGCCGTTCAAGCTCGACGAGGTGCGCGAGGCGCTCACCGCGATCGGGCTCGAGGGGCTGACCGTCACCGAAGTCAAGGGCTACGGGCGGCAGAAGGGCCACACCGAGATCTATCGCGGCGCGGAATACGCCGTCAGCTTCCTTCCCAAGGTGAAGGTCGAGGTCGCCGTGGCCGACGAGTTCGCCGACAAGGCCGTCGAGGCAATCTCGACCGCCGCCCGCACCGGGCAGATCGGCGACGGCAAGATCTTCGTCTACGGCATCGACAAGGCGTTGCGCATCCGCACCGGCGAAACCGACGGCGACGCGCTGTGAGCGGCCGTCCGGTTCCCCTGCCGTGAGCGCGCAACCGATCCCCGCGCGCCGCGAGCGCGCAATAAATTCAGGAGTCACAATGATGAGACTATCGACCTTCGCTCCCGCTGCGCGCGCCCTGGCCGCCGCACCGGCGCTCGCCGCGCTCGCCGCCCTGCCGGCCTGGGCGCAGGAGGCCGCCGAGGAGGCGGCCACGGAGGCCGCGCCGGCGGCTTCCGCCCTCGACACCGGCGACACCGCCTGGATGCTGATCTCGACCGTGCTGGTCCTGTTCATGATCTTGCCGGGCCTCGCGCTGTTCTATGGCGGCCTCGTGCGCGCCAAGAACGTGCTCTCCATCCTCATGCAGTGCACGATGATCACCGCCGTGGTCATCGTCGTGTGGGTGACATGGGGCTACTCGTTCGCCTTCGGCGGCGGTGACAGCCCGTACTGGGGCGGCTTCGGCAAGCTGTTCCTTTCCGGCGTGACGCCCGAATCCGAATCCGGCTCGATCCCCGAATACGTCTTCATCGCCTTCCAGATGACCTTCGCCTGCATCACGCCGGCGCTGATCGTCGGTGGCTTCGCCGAGCGCATCAAGTTCGGCGCGGTGATCGCCTTCGTCGTGCTGTGGGTCACCTTCGTCTACTTCCCCATCGCCCACATGGCATGGGACGGCGCGGGCCTGTTCTATGGCTGGGACACCTACGACTTCGCCGGCGGCACCGTGGTCCACATCAATGCCGGCATCGCCGCGCTCGTCGGCGCGATCATGATCGGCAAGCGCGCCGGCTACGGCCGCGACAACATGGCCCCGCACTCGCTGCCCTTCACGCTGGTCGGCGCGGCGATCCTGTGGGTCGGCTGGTTCGGTTTCAACGCCGGCTCGGCCGCGGCCGCCAACGGCACGGCGGCGCTCGCCATGGTCAACACCTTCACCGCCACCGCCGGCGCGACGATCGCCTGGTCGCTGATCGAGAAGGCGCAGCGCGGCAAGGCGTCGATGCTGGGCGCGGCCTCGGGCATCGTCACCGGCCTCGTCGCGGTGACGCCGGCGGCCGGCTTCGTCGGCCCGGTCGGCGCCATCGTGCTCGGCGCGGTCGCCAGCGCCGTCGCCTACTGGTTCGTGGCCGTGGTCAAGCACAAGCTCGGCTATGACGACTCGCTCGACGTGTTCGGCATCCACGGCGTCGCCGGCATCGTCGGCGCCATCGGCACCGGCATCTTCGCCGCGCCCGCGCTCGGCGGCGTCGGCTATCCCGAAGGCGTCGGCATGGCCGGCCAGGTGTGGACGCAATTCCTCGCCGTCGCCATCACCGTCGTGTGGTGCGGCGTGGTCTCGGCGATCCTCTACAAGCTGGTCGACGTGACCATCGGGCTGCGCCCGAGCGCCGAGAACGAGGCGCAGGGGCTCGACCTCGCCTCGCACGGGGAGGCGGCCTACCACTCCTGATCTCACCGATTTCAGGCGCCGGACCAGCACCCCGGCGTCGGGAATGCGGCGACGCGAAAACGCCGTCGCAATTTGGCCCGGCCTTCTGGCCGGGTCCTTTTTATCTGCGGGATAGGGAAGGGATCGGCCTCAGAAGAGATCGACGTCGCCGGCGGCGTCCTCGTCTTTCGCCGTCACGTCGAGGCCGGCGGTGCCGATGGTGCGGATCATCTCGGTCAGGGTCAGCGTGCGGGTGGCGCCGGAGGTGTCGATACGCCAGTGCGGGTGGGCGGCCTCGGACAGCGCGCGCAGGAAGCCGGCGACCCCGGCGATGCGCTGGGCGGACAGGTCCGCGTCCTGCATCGCCCGGACGTAGTCGGCATCGGTGGCGCCGGCGCTCCATGTCGTGCGCGCTATCGCCGCCTGGTTGCGGTCGATGCGGCCGGCGATGTCCTCGAGCTCAAGGCGTATCCGGGCAAGGACGTCGGTGAACCGTTCCGTTTCAGCGGCGCTGTCGTCGCGCTCCGGCAGGGCCATGCCACGCCTCCCCTCTTACGCAATACCAGTCACAAGGGGCCGCACGCGGCCTTGAAAAAGTCAGTGCAGCCTGCCGACGATGGCCTCGAGCGCGCGGCGCAGCTGGTCGGGGTTGAACGGCTTGGTCAGGTAGTTGTTCAAGCCCAGCTTGCGGCCCTCGTCCAGCACCGCCCGGTCCGGGCTGCCGGTCAGGATCATGAACGGCGTGCGTGCGGTCGGCTTGTAGGTGCGGATGGCATGCAGGAGCTGCAGCCCGTTCATCTTCGGCATGTTCATGTCCGAGATGATGAGATGCGAGGGCGTCGTCATCATCATCTTCATCGCCTGCTCGCCGTCGGCGGCGACCTGGATGTTGCGGAAGCCGAGCGTCTCGAGCGCGTCGCGGACAAGCAGGCGGCTCGTGGTCGTGTCGTCCACGACGAGGATTCTCAACTGGGCTAGAAGCGACATGGCTCGGTATTCCTCTTAAGGCAGTCGTCAGTTCGGGAGACCCTGCCCGGCCTGGTCCCGGGTCAGCACGCTGTCGAGCGCGATCAGAATGATCATGCGCCCTTCCATCGCGATGACGCCCTTCATGAAGGCGCGGGCGAGCTCGGAGGCGACGTTGGGCGTCGCCTGGATCGAACCCGAATCGACGGTCAGGATGTCGGAAACGGCATCGACCAGCAGGCCGATGGTCTGGTTGCCGACCTGGGTTATGATGATGACGTGGCGGGCGCTCGGCTCCGCCGGGGAGAAGCCGAGGCGGGCGGCGAGGTCGACCACCGGCAACACCGCGCCGCGCAAATTGATGACGCCCTTGACGTATTGCGACGAATGCGGAAGCGGCGTCGTCGGCGTCCAGCCGCGGATGTCGCGCACCGACATGATGTCGAGGCAGAATTCCTGAGCCCCGAGGCGGAAGGCGATCAGCTCGCTGTTCGCCGCGTCCTGTTCGGTCATCATCTGCGTCATGCTGCGCTCCTCTTGCGGTTGGCGTCGGTGCGCGCGGCGTCCGCGCGCGAGCCGGCGACGATGGCGTCGACGTCGAGGATGACCGCGACGCGGCCGTCGCCCAGGATCGTCGCTCCGGCGACGCCGAAGACGTGGCCGTAATTGGTCTCGAGGCTCTTGATGACCACCTGCTGCTGGCCGATGATGCCGTCGACCATCAGCGCGCATTGCGACTGGTTCTCGGTCTCGACCATCATCGCCACGCTTTGCAGCGGGTCGGCCTCCTCCTCGCGGTAGCCGAGCACGGCGCCGACGTCGATCAGCGGGATGAAGGCGCCGCGGATGCCGATGACGCGCGCCTTCTCGCCCAGCCCGTGGACATCGGGTGCCTTGGGCTGGAGCGTCTCGACGATAGCCGACAGCGGCACGACCAGCGTCTGGCCGGCGACGGTGACGACCATGCCGTCGAGCACGGCGAGCGTCAGCGGCAGCGACAGGGTGAAGGTGGTGCCGAGGCCCGGCCGCGAGGTGATGGTGATGCGCCCGCCGAGCGCCTGGATCGAGCGGCGCACCACGTCCATGCCGACGCCGCGCCCCGACACGTCGGAGATGGTGTCGGCGGTCGAGAAGCCGGGCGCGAAGATCAGGTCGTCGATCTCGGCGTCGGAAAGCTGCGCGTCCTCGGAGACGATGCCGCGGTCGACGGCGATCTGGCGCACGCGGCTGCGGTTGATGCCGGCGCCGTCGTCGGAAACCTCGATCACGACGCGGCCCGAACGGTGGGCGGCGACCATGCGCACCGTGCCCTGCTCGGGCTTGCCGGCCTTCAGCCGATCCTCGGGCTTCTCCAGCCCGTGGTCGATGGCGTTGCGGATCATGTGGGTCAGCGGGTCGGCGAGGCGCTCGATCACGGTCTTGTCGACCTCGCAATTCTCGCCCTCGGTGACGAGGCGCGCCGACTTGCCGGTCATGTCGGCGACCTCGCGCACCACGCGCGACATGCGCTGGAAGATCGGGCGCACCGGCTGGGCGCGGATCGCCATCACCGAATCCTGGATCTCGCGCGTCAGGTGCTCGAGATCGTCGAGGCCGACCGCGACGTCGGAGAGGCGGGCGATGCCGGCCTCCATGACGCGCTGGGCCAGCATCGACTGGTTGATGACCAGCTCGCCGACGAGGTCGATCAGGCGGTCGACGCGGTCGAGGTCGACGCGGATGGTCGCGCCCGGCTGGGCGGCCTGCTGGGTGTTGGCGGCGGCGGGCTTTTCCGTCGGGGCCACGGCCGGCGGGCTTGCCGGGACGGCAGGCTGGATCGTCACGACGGGGGCGGGAGCCGGGCCGGCGGTTTCGGCCGCTTCCTCGGCCGCGACCTGCGCGAGGATCGCCTGCACGGTCTCGGCGGCGTTGGTCTCGTCCATCACCGGCGCGGCGATGGCAGTCTCGATCGTCAGGTCGCAGTCGAACTCGACGAACTCGAAGATCTCGCGCACGGCGCTCTCGTCGACCTCGCCGGTGAAGGCGATGTCCCAGGAGAGATAGGCGCCCTCGGGATCGAGCTCACCGAGGAGCGGCACAGCGGAGGTGTCGCAGGCGACATCCATCTCGCCCAGCCGGCCGAGCTCGCGCAGCAGCCGCAGCGCGTCGTTGGCCTTGGCGTAGAGCTCAGGCTTGGGCGTGAAATGGACCTTGACCGTCTCGCGGATGCCGGCGGCCTCGTCGTCGGCGATCAGCGTGTCGAAGGAAATCTGCACCGGGGCGAAGCCGAACTCGTCGACCTGCGCGCCGTCGTCCATGGCCAGCGGCTCGAAGGCGGGCACAGCCTCGACAGTCGGCGCGGGAGCCTGCTCGGCGCCGCCGGCGCGGGCGAGCTCCTCGCTCATCAGCGACACGCGCGCGCCGTCCATCTCGCCGCCGTCGCGCGAGATGCGGACGAGGTCGGCGAGGATGTCGGCCGAGCGCAGCATCAGCTTGACGATCTGCGGCGTGATGCCGAGCTTGCCCGAGCGCATGCCGTCGAGCGTGGTCTCGAAGGTGTGGGCGAAGCGCACCAGATCGTCGAGGCCGAAGGCGCCGGCGCCGCCCTTGATCGAATGCACGGCGCGGAAGACGGCGTTGATCGTCTCGAGGTCGCCTTCCTCGCGCTCGATGGCGAGAAGCCCGTCCTCCAGCTCGGTGAGCTGCTCCTCGCATTCCTGGAAGAAGGTCTGCTTGATGGCTGCCATCGTGTCCATGGAGACGATTCCCTTCCTCTGGCCCTGCTCAGGCCGCGACGCGATTGATGGCGGTGACGAGCTTGACCGGGTCGAAGGGCTTGACGATCCAGCCGCTGGCGCCGGCGCGGCGGGCCCGGTCCTTCTTGTCGTCGACGCTCTCGGTCGTCAGCACGAGGATCGGAATGGCGCGATAGCGGTCCGAGCCGCGCACGGCCTCGATGAAGCCGAAGCCGTCCATGCGCGGCATGTTGATGTCGGTGATGATGACGTCGGGATCGCAGGTTTCCAGAACCTCGAGCCCGTGAACGCCGTCCTCGGCCTGGAGGACTTCCATGCCCGCGTCCCGCAGCGCGGCCTTGAGCATCTCGCGGATGGTGCGCGAATCGTCGACGGTCAGGATGGTCTTGGCCATGGTCAGTCGTTCCTTGCCGTAAGATCGGAGGGGGCCGTAAGATCGGAGGGGGCGGTAAAATCGGAGGGGGCGGTGAACCGGGAGATGTCGAGCCCGGCGGTGCGGATGGCGTCGGCGAAGGCGGGCGACGGCTCCTCGAGCGTCAGCTCCATCCCGTCCGCGCTCCATGTCGCGGCGGCCGACAGCAGCACCTGCAGGCATTGCGCGCCGATCCGTTCGACCTGCGAGGCGTTGAGCGCGAGATCGGCGCCGCGCGCCGCGACGAGTTCGGCGGCCAGAGGCGCGGCGGCCTTGATGTCGAGTTCGCTGGGAAGCGTCATGCCCCCGGTTGCGGCTTTCGCCATTCCCCACTCCTTTGAAGCCCCCGGGCGGTTCGCCCACGGCTCCGGTCGCTATCGCTGGCGCAGGCGAAGTCGCTCGCGCGCCCGAAGGCGCGGCGCGGCGGCCGATGCGCTGAATGTTCGACATTCCGGTCGATGCCGGATCAGGGGCGCGGCGTCATGCCTTTGGCGAAGTCCCCCTCCAAGCCCCGCCTAATCCATAAGCGATGACTGGTTTCGCTAATATTAACGACAGGCTGTTCTTGACGCCAAAGAAAAGCCCCGCCGCGAGGGCGGGGCGAAACCTTGCCGGAGGACGGCAGGGGAGGCGCGGCGTCAGCCGTTCTGCGCGGCGGTGACGATGATCTCGACGCGGTATTTCGGGGCGGCGAGCTTCGCCTCGCCGGTGGCGCGGGCCGGCGTGTTGCCGGCCGGGACCCAGGCGTCCCACGCCGCGTTCATCTCGGCGAAGTCGTTGATGTCGGCGAGCCAGATCTGCGCCGACAGGATGCGCTCCTTCGAGGAGTTGCACAGCGTCAGCAGCCGGTCGATTTCGGCCAGCACGCCTTCGGTCTGCTCCCTGACCGTCGCGCCCTCGGCGATCTGGCCGGCGAGGTAGATGACGCCGTTGAAGATGTTGGCCTCGCTCATGCGCGGGCCGGTCTCGTGGCGGATGATGGTCATGGGGGCTCCTTCGTGTTGCGGTGCCGCGGCTTGTAAAGCATTTTGCAGCCAGACGGAAACGTCTGGCGTCGCATAAATGCGGCCAGATCGAGCAGCCGGGCGGTTCGGCCCGCGGGCAACCGGTCAGACGAAGCTCGCCCGCTCGGCCTCGACGGCGGCGGCGATGAAGGACGACACCGCCTGGACGCGGCGCAGCGGCCTGACCGTCTCGTGATAGACCAGCCAGTAGGCGCGGCGGATCGGCGGCGCGAGCGGCACCGGCACGAGGTCGTCGTGGCCGCGGGCGATGAAGGTGTGGAGGATGCCGATGCCAGCGCCGGCGCGCACCGCCTCCATCTGGCCGAGCGCGGAGGAGACGGCGAAGCTGGCCTGCCAGTCGGGCACGATCTCGGGGCCGTAGTCGAGCGACGGGCTGATCAGCAGGTCGGCGACATAGCCGATCAGCCGGTGGCGCCTGAGCTCGGCCGGCGTCGCCGGCAGGCCGTGGCGCGCCGCGTAGGCGCGCGAGGCGTAGAGGCCGAGCGTGTAGTCGACGAGCTTGGCCGCGACCAGCCGTCCTTCCGTCGGGCGCTCGACGGTGATGGCGATGTCGGCCTCGCGCCGCGACAGCGAGAACGAGCGCGGCACCGGCACGAGCTGGATCGCGAGCGCCGGGTGGCGCTCGGTCAGCACGCCGAGCCGGGGCGCGAGGAAGGCGACGCCGAAGCCGTCCGGCGCGCCGATGCGCACTGTGCCGGCGACCTCGTCGCTCTCGCCGGCGATGTCGGCGCGCGCGGCGATCATGTCGGCCTCGATGCGCTCGGCGGTGGCGAGGAAGCGCTGGCCCTCGGTCGTCAGCTCCGAGCCGGTGGTGAGGCGCCGGAAGAGCTTGGCCCCCAGCGCGCGCTCCAGCGCGGCGATGCGGCGCGAGACCGTGGCGTGGTTCAGCTCGAGCCGCCGCGCCGCGCCGAGGATCTGCCCCGCCCGCGCCACGGCGAGAAAGATGCGCACGTCGTCCCAGTTCATCGCCGGTCCTCCCCCCGTTGCTTCCATCGGGGCACCCCTTGCGTTGCATTGCAACAAATGATGACCGGCTATGCAAGAGCTTTATTTGACGCACAACGGATGCGGATTTGGTCGCGTTGCATTCGCGCGCCCGACACGGGACAATGGCGTCGACGTCTTCAAGGGCCAGAATTTTTATGGGAGAGAAACGATGATCGAGGTCGGGCATTTCATCGGCGGCAAGCGCGTCGCCGGCAAGAGCGGACGCAGCCAGGACATTATGCAGCCGATGGACGGCTCGGTGCGCGGCAAGGTGGCGCTGGCGAGCGCGGCCGAGCTGCGCGAGGCGGTGGAGAACGCCAAGGCGGCGCAGCCGGCCTGGGCGGCGACCAACCCGCAGCGGCGCGTGCGCGTGCTGATGAAGTTCCTCGAGCTGGTGCAGCGCGACTATGACGATCTGGCCGACGCGCTGGCGCGCGAGCACGGCAAGACCATCCCCGACGCCAAGGGCGACATCCAGCGTGGGCTCGAGGTGGTCGAGGTCTGCATCGGCGCGCCGCATATGATGAAGGGCGAGTTCACCGACGGCGCCGGCCCCGGCATCGACGTCTATTCGCTGCGCCAGCCGCTCGGCGTCGTCGCCGGCATCACCCCGTTCAACTTCCCGGCGATGATCCCGCTGTGGAAGATCGCGCCGGCCATCGCCGCCGGCAACGCCTTCATCCTCAAGCCCTCGGAGCGCGACCCGTCCGTGCCGATGCGCATCGCAGAGCTGTTCCTCGAGGCGGGGCTGCCGGCCGGAATCCTCAACGTCGTCAACGGCGACAAGGAGGTGGTGGACGCCATCCTCGACGATCCCGACGTCAAGGCCATCGGCTTCGTCGGCTCGACGCCGATCGCGCACTACATCTATTCGCGTGGCTGCGCCAACGGCAAGCGCGTGCAGTGCTTCGGCGGCGCCAAGAACCACCTCATCATCATGCCGGACGCCGACATGGACCAGACCGTCGACGCGCTGATCGGCGCGGGCTACGGCTCGGCCGGCGAGCGCTGCATGGCGATCTCGGTCGCCGTGCCGGTGGGCAAGGAGACGGCCGACCGGCTGGTCGAGAAGCTCGTCCCGCGCGTCGAGGCGCTGAAAGTGGGCCCCTCGACCGACATGGGCGCCGATTTCGGCCCGCTGGTGACCAAGGAGGCGCTGGCGCGCGTCAAGGGTTACGTCGACACCGGCGTCAAGGAAGGCGCCAAGCTCTTGGTCGATGGCCGCGACTTCACCATGCAGGGCTACGAGAACGGCTACTACATGGGCGGCTGCCTGTTCGACGAGGTGACGCCGGATATGCGCATCTACAAGGAGGAGATCTTCGGCCCGGTGCTCTCCGTGGTGCGCGCGGCGAACTACGAGGACGCGATCCGCCTGCCGAACGAGCACGAATACGGCAACGGCGTCTCGATCTTCACCCGCGACGGCGACGCGGCGCGCGATTTCGCCAGCCGCGTCCAGGTCGGCATGGTCGGCGTCAACGTGCCGATCCCGGTGCCGATCGCCTACTACACCTTCGGTGGCTGGAAGGCGTCCGGCTTCGGCGACCTGAACCAGCACGGCTCCGACGCCTTCCGCTTCTACACCAAGACCAAGACCGTCACCTCGCGCTGGCCGAGCGGCATCAAGGACGGCGCGGAGTTCGTCATCCCGACGATGAAGTGAGGCGGGACGGCGCGGCCTGCCGGCCTCGTCGCGGAAATGGATGGCGGGCGCCCCGAAAGGGCGCCCGTTTCGCGTTTCTCAGGCACGGCCGGAGCCGGCGCGCGTCCGGGGCCGCGCCGCGGCGGATGGCGGCGGGATGAACTTGCCGTGATTTTTCACCGCTTTTTTGTTGCATCGCGGCAGGGCGGCGGCCGGCGCGGAAAATGTCGGATTCGCGGCCGACAATTGGTGCTGGACGGATTTGTCGTCGGGCCAGCCTTGACAAGAAACCGCCTTCGTCCTGCGAAAGAACGCAAGTTCTTGCGTAATTTCCGCAACTATCGTGCGTTCATGCAAGGACATTGCATCTTGCCGGTGCTAGCTTCCGCCCCGGTCCATGAGGGCGGCAGGCATGCGCAGACATGCCGCCGTGTCTTGTCGAGGGGACGACGCTGGCCGAAATTTGCCGTTGCAATCCCGCTTCGACGTAATAGGACTAGGAGAAGAACAGAAAGGGACGCGCCCGCCCGGCGACGTCCCAGGGGAGCGGCACGAGAATGGAATATTTCGTCCAGCAGCTTATCAACGGGCTGACGCTCGGCTCGATCTACGGGCTGATCGCGATCGGCTACACGATGGTGTACGGCATCATCGGCATGATCAACTTCGCCCATGGCGACATCTTCATGATCGGGTCGTTCATCGCACTGGCGATGTTCCTGATCCTGACCAGCGTCCTCGGCTTCGCTTTCCTGCCGGTGGTGCTGCTGATCGTGCTTATCGTGGCGATGGTGTTCACCTCCGCCTGGGGCTGGACGGTCGAGCGGCTCGCCTACCGGCCGCTGCGCGGCTCGTTCCGCCTCGCGCCGCTGATCACCGCCATCGGCATGTCGATCCTGCTGCAGAACTTCGTGCGCGTCAGCCAGGGCGCCCGCGTCAAGCCGCTGCCGCCGCAGATCCAGGGCGGCATCACGCTGTTCGAGGGCAACACGGAAACCGGCGCCATGGTCGTCCAGCTCTCCTACATGCAGCTCATCATCATCGTGACCACCGTGGTGCTGATGGCCGCCTTCACGCTGCTGATCAACAAGACCGCGCTCGGCCGGGCGCAGAGGGCCTGCGAGCAGGACCGCAGGATGGCGGCGCTGCTCGGCGTCAACGTCGACCGCACCATCTCGCTGACCTTCGTGATGGGCGCGGCGCTCGCCGCCGTCGCCGGCTTTATGTTCCTGCTGCTCTACGGGGTGATCGACTTCTACATCGGCTTCCTCGCCGGCATCAAGGCGTTTACCGCGGCCGTTCTCGGCGGCATCGGCTCGCTGCCCGGAGCGATGCTCGGCGGCCTGCTGATCGGGCTGATCGAGGTGTTCTGGTCGGGCTACTTCACCGTCGAGTACAAGGACGTCGCGGCCTTCTCGATCCTGGCCATCGTGCTCATCTTCCTGCCCTCGGGCCTGCTCGGCCAGCCTGAAGTCGAAAAGGTCTGACCCATGGCGAACGCTGCAAACACCCGTTTCGCGGATTCGGTTCGCGACGCCTTCATCGCCGCGATGCTGGTCGCGGTCCTCGGCTTCTTCTTCCTCGCGCTCAAGACCGACATCGCGCCGGGCGGGCTCGCGCTCTCCACGCGCTGGGGGCTGTGGTTCACTTCGATCGCGCTCGTCTTCGGCGTGCGGCTCGGGCTGAACCTGCTGGTCTTCCACCGGGCGCCGTCGGCCTCGGCAGGCGGGGCCGGCACGCTGGCGAAGCTCGCCGGCCGCCTGCCCGACATGAGCGGCTGGACGAGCTGGGCGTTCCTCGTCTTCGCCATCGCGCTGCCGTTCTTCATCATGACGTTCTTCCCCGGCCAGCAGCGCCAGTACATCGACCTGTCGATCCTGATCCTGACCTATGTGATGCTCGGCTGGGGGCTGAACATCGTCGTCGGCCTCGCCGGCCTGCTCGATCTCGGCTACGTCGCCTTCTACGCGCTCGGCGCCTATTCCTTCGCGCTCCTGTCGACGCATTTCGACGGGATCGGCTTCTGGACGGCGCTGCCGCTCGCCGGCATCCTCGCCATGTTCTGGGGCGTCATCCTCGGCTTCCCGGTGCTGCGCCTGCGTGGCGACTACCTCGCCATCGTCACGCTCGCCTTCGGCGAGATCATCCGCGTCGTGCTACTCAACTGGTACGACTTCACCGGCGGCCCGAACGGCATCTCCGGCATCCCGAAGCCGACCTTCTTCGGGCTGGAGTTCACGCGCGGCGAGGGCGGCTTCGCCGATTACTTCGGCATCCCGTTCTCGACCATCCACCGCTTCGTCTATCTCTACTTCATCATCCTCGTGCTCGCGGTCGTCACCCATCTGGTGACGATGCGCCTGCGCCGGCTGCCGATCGGCCGGGCATGGGAGGCGCTGCGCGAGGACGAGATCGCCTGCCGCTCGCTCGGCATCAACACCACCAACACCAAGCTGACGGCCTTCGCCATCGGCGCGATGTTCGGCGGCTTCGCCGGCTCGTTCTTCGCCACGCGGCAGGGCTTCGTGTCGCCGGAGAGCTTCACCTTCATCGAGTCGGCGATCATCCTCGCCATCGTGGTGCTCGGCGGCCTAGGCTCGCAGATCGGCGTCGTCATCGCCTCGATCATCATGATCGGCGGCATGGAGATGCTGCGCAATCTCGGCTTCCTGACGCAGATCTTCGGGCCCGATTTCGACCCCGTGCAGTACCGCATGCTGATCTTCGGCCTCGCCATGGTGCTGATCATGGTGTGGAAGCCGCGCGGCCTCATCGCCTCGCGCGATCCGTCGGTCGTCTACAAGCAGAAGAAGAAGATCGGGGCCGACATGGTCGCACAGGGCGAGGGTCACTGATGTCTGCCGCTGTCATGAAAGCTGAAACCTCCACCGAAGCCGGCGCGTCCTGGGATGCCGATCCCATCCTCAGCGTCGAGCACCTGACGATGCGCTTCGGCGGCCTCGTCGCCATCAACGACCTGTCGTTCAGCGTCGGGCGCGGCGACATCACCGCGCTGATCGGCCCGAACGGCGCAGGCAAGACCACGGTCTTCAACTGCATCACCGGCTTCTACAAGCCGACGGAAGGGCGCATCGTCATGCGCCACGGCCCCGGACGCCAGCAGGAGACCGTCGACCGGCTGACTCTGACCGGCAAGAAGTGGGAGCAGGCCGGGGACGGCTCGGCGTTCCTGCTCGAGCGCATGCCCGATTTCGAGATCGCCAAGCATGCCAAGGTCGCGCGCACCTTCCAGAACATCCGCCTGTTCGGCGGCATGACGGTGCTGGAGAACCTGCTCGTCGCCCAGCACAACCGGCTGATGGTGGCGTCGAACTTCACCGTCGGCGGCATCCTGCACCTGCCCGGCTTCCGCAAGGCGGAGGGCGAGGCGATCGACAAGGCGATCTACTGGCTCGAGCGGGTCAAGCTGATCGACCGCGCCGACGACCCGGCCGCGGACCTGCCCTATGGCGACCAGCGGCGGCTCGAGATCGCCCGCGCCATGTGCACCGAGCCGCATCTGTTGTGCCTCGACGAGCCGGCGGCGGGCCTCAACCCGCGCGAATCGGCCGAACTCAACGCGCTGCTCCAGTACATCCGCAAGGAGCACGACACCTCCGTACTCTTGATCGAGCACGACATGGGCGTGGTGATGGAGATATCCGACCACATCGTCGTGCTCGACTACGGCGTCAAGATTTCGGACGGCGACGCCGCCTTCGTGCGCAACGACCCGAGCGTGATCGCCGCCTATCTCGGCGTCGAGGATGAGGAGATCGAGGAGGTGCCGGAAGTGGCGTCCCTCGTGGTCGAGGCGCTCGGCGAGGAAGCGGCCGTCGAAGCCGGCATCGAGGCGCCGGCGATCGACCCCGGCGAGGCGCTGGCCGCCGTCGCCGAGTCCGCGGCCGCGTCCGCGCCCGAAAGCCACCCCGGAAAGCGCCCTGCCGGCCTCGACAAGCCGCAGGAGGGCGGCGCGGACGACCTGACCCGCATCAAGGGCATCGGGCCGGTCAACGCGAGGAAGCTCAACGGCCTCGGCATCTGGCATTTCGCACAGATCGCCGCCTGGCGGAAGACGGAAGTCGAATGGGTCGGCTCCTATCTCTCCTTCCCGGGCCGGATCGAGCGCGAGGACTGGGTGGGGCAGGCGAAGGGACTGGCCAAATCCGGCGCGCCGCGCAAGAAGGGCAAAGGCAAGACGGGCAAAGACGGGGCGGGAGACGGCAAATGAGCAACGCTTCGCAAAGCCCGCTGCTGTCGGTTCGCGGGGTGGAGACCTATTACGGCAAGATCGTCGCCCTGCGCGGCGTCGACGTCGACGTCCACCGCGGAGAGATCGTCACGCTGATCGGCGCCAACGGCGCCGGCAAGTCGACGCTGATGATGACGATCTGCGGCGACCCGCGCGCCCGCGCCGGCACCGTCGTCTATGACGGCACCGACATCACCAGGATGCCGACCCACGACATCATGAAGCTGGGCATCGCCCAGTCGCCGGAGGGGCGACGCATCTTCCCGCGCATGACGGTGATGGAAAACCTGCAGATGGGCGCGCTTCTGGTGCCGCCGCAGCATTTCGACGACGATTTGAAGCGCGTGTTCGAGCTGTTCCCGCGTCTCAAGGAGCGCGCGGGCCAGCGCGGCGGCACGCTGTCGGGCGGAGAGCAGCAGATGCTCGCCATCGCCCGCGCCCTGATGAGCCGGCCGAAGCTCCTGCTGCTCGACGAGCCCTCGCTCGGCCTCGCACCGCTGATCGTCAAGCAGATCTTCGAGGTCATCAAGGAGCTGAACCGCAGCGAGGGGCTGACCGTGTTCCTCGTCGAGCAGAACGCCTTCCATGCGCTGAAGCTGGCGCATCGCGGCTACGTCATGGTCAACGGCAACATCACGATGAGCGGCACCGGGGCGGAACTCTTGAAGCGCGAGGAAGTGCGCGCCGCCTATCTCGAAGGCGGAAGGCACTAGAAGGGGCGGACCATGGAACATCAGAACACGCTGATCTGGGAAGTCACCTTCTGGGAGTTCATGCTGGTGACGGTGGTGCTCGCCGGCGGCGCGGCGTACCTGACCGGCCGGGCCATCGCCAGCGTCTGGCAGGGCACGCGCCAGATCGTCATCTACATGCTGCTGCTGGCGGCGGCGACGCGCTTCATCCACTTCGCCCTGTTCAAGGGGACGCTGCTTTCCCTGCATTACTACGTCGTCGACCTGATCGTCCTGCTGATCGCGGCGGTCATCGGCTTCACGATCACGCGCCGGGCGCAGATGGACCGGCAATACGGCTTCCTGAAGCGGAACGGCGCGGCCTGAGCCGCGGGACGCGGGGAATTTCCGCGGCGTTCGCGCCGCGAACGGGGATCGGCAAGAAAGCCTTTATTTCGCTGGGGAATTGGGCTTTTATGTCGAACAAGCGGGTAGGGAACACCCGCAGGTCGCCGGGGCGGGACCAAACACCGTCTCGCCTTGGCGCAGGAAACCGTCAGGTGTTTATGGGAGTCATCATGAAGAAGGCACTTTTGGCAGGCGCGGCGCTCGGCCTGGTTTTCTCGAGCCCCGCTCTTGCGGACATCGTCATCGCCACCGCCGGCCCGATGACGGGGCAGTACGCCTCGTTCGGCGCGCAGATGAAGGCCGGCGCGGAAATGGCCGTCGAGGACATCAACGCCGCCGGCGGCGTCAACGGCGAGCAGCTCAAGCTCGAGATCGGCGACGACGCCTGCGATCCGAAGCAGGCGGTCGCGGTCGCCAACCAGTTCGCGGGACAGGGCGTCCAGCTCGTGGCCGGCCACTTCTGCTCGGGCTCGTCGATCCCGGCCTCGGCCGTCTACGCCGAGGAAGGCATCATCATGATCTCGCCGGCCTCGACCAACCCCACCTTCACCGACGAGCGCCCCGGCCCCGGCATCTTCCGCATGTGCGGTCGTGACGACCAGCAGGGCGACGTCGCCGGTCAGTTCCTGATCGACAACTACGCCGACAAGAAGGTGGCGTTCATCCACGACAAGACCGCCTACGGCCAGGGCCTCGCCGACGCGACCATGGCGGCCTACGAGAAGCTCGGCGGCAAGCCGGCGCTCTACGAGGCCTACACCGCCGGCGAGAAGGACTACACCGCGCTCGTCTCCAAGCTGAAGGCCGAGGGCGTCGGCGTCCTCTATGTCGGCG
>NZ_JAMLIE010000007.1 GCF_023954335.1 Aquamicrobium sp. | reverse complement strand
TCTAGAGCCGTGGCGGCTTCATTGCGAGGCTCAGGGCGGCACCGTGGCCGATCCCCCAAAACAGATATTTCAGAGTCATTTCGTGCCAGAGGCCAACGGCTATGAAAGCAAGGAAAATACCCTGTCGGGGCGCGCCCGTGTGACGCACGTAGGGCTTGAACAGGTAGGTAGCGATGAAGGCGCTGAGCGACATGTGCCAGCGCTGCCAGAACTCGCGGATGGACGTCGCCAGATAGGGGCGGTTGAAATTTTCGGGCAAGGTGACGCCGAAGAAGGCGGCCAGCGCGATGGCTATGAGCGAGTAGCCGGAGAAGTCGAAGAAAAGCGCCGCGAAGAGAAGATAGACGTCCGCCACCGTGGGGAGGATGCCTGTGCCGTTGCCGGCCGCCTCGGCACGCAGCGCCGGCGCAATAACGTAGAGGGCGGCCGTACCCCAGCCCAGCTTCATCGCTGCAATGCCGAGCGACCGAAGCGGCAGGAGATCGGCGATCCGCTCGGGGCGGAAAGGCTGGTTGCCGAAGATGGGACCGGCTGGAAAGGCGGGCAGGAAGGTCAGGCCGGCAAGAAGCGGCAAAGGCCTCAATTGTCCCTCGCGCAGCGCCTCCCTCAACCCGACGAACGACTTGACCACGAAGAAGGTCGCGCCCACCGTCCAGCCGACCAGTGGCAAGGAGCCGCCCTGAAGCGTGTCGCGCAGACCGGGCAGGACCGGCATTCCGTCGATCCATATGGCCATGTTGTAGGGAATGAGGCCGAGAAAGGACAGCCAGGACAGCCACGTGGCATGACCCGGGAAAAGCCGGCACAGCGCATAAAGACACAGCACCCACAAGACCTGGGCAGCGAGATAGAGCGCAAGCAGCGGGTTGGCGACGGCAATCAGGCCTGCGCCCGCAACGCAAAGCATAGACAGCGCGGCGCGCGGCGACACGCCCCACAAGAGCCGGAACAGGCCGGCAAGGCTGGCGTAAATCAGCAGCGTGAGCTCAAAGCCGAGGATCATGGCGTTTCCATCTCGGCGAGCACGACCCCGGCCAGCCAGCGCGTGTAAAGCTCGCGTCCTTCGGGTCCGAAGTGATTTTTGTCGATAACCAGACGTGAAAGCTGGCGGGCGAGCCCATCGGGCGGCGCACGGAACTCCGGTATCAGCGCCGTGACCTTGTCCATCACCTCCGGTGCGAGCGGCGGGTCGGCATATCCCATGGGGCGTATCACGACGAGCCTGGTTCCGGTCGCGTCGAGCCGCTGTCGGATCCGGTCGAGCACGGCAAGCTCCACCTCGGCCTTCGGAGTACGTTCGTCGGCGAATCGTCCGTCTGTCGCATCGGGCCCGTCGCCGAACATCTGCCGACTGGCATCCTCGGCCTGGGCGCGATGCCTTCTCCTTCGGTCGTCATCCTTGTCGAAGCTGTTCCGCCAGCACACGTGCGGTGCCGGTTCGTCGGATGCGGAAAGGAGGACCCTGGTCGTAATCCCGGAGAAATGGCGTGCGACGGATATGGCCAGCTTGTGCCTGATGCCGTCGACGATCAGATGCCACCGCGATTCAGTATCGGCAGGCAAGGCGGCAAGCAGTTCGGCGTAAGTGAGATGGCCGGGCTCCGTGCGGTTCCATTGCCGCGGCCCGGGCGATCCAAATCTTATCTCGTCGAGATCGATCTCGAGCACAACGACTTTCGGCGCTCGTCCGGTCTCGACCAGATGCGTAATTATCGACTCGCTGCACAGTATCAGCCGGCTCGGGCGACCCAGATTATAGACCGTCTCGTACTCTCCACCGGTCGCCTCGACGAAGGTCTCGGGCTTCAAGCCGCGGCGGATACGAGAACTGCCCAGGAAAACCACATCGATCTTCGATGGAAGATCGAGCATTTGCCGCGCAAGGCAGACATGGGAATTGCCGACGCTGGCAAAGCGCACGACCGGCAGATCCGCAGCCGCCACCACCGCCACGCCGCCGAGGAAGACCAGGCCTGCGGCCAGCTTGCGCAGAAGCACGTCAGGCGTCCATGAGAATGTCGATAAGCACCGTGACACGGAAATCGTTGAACGACTCGTCGATAGCGGCCAGCCTGGCGCCGTGCAGGGTTTCCAGCTCGAACAGGAAATTCATCGAGTCAAGTGAATCCAGTATTCCCTCACCGATCAGGTCCGTCGTTTCGGATACCTTTTCGGACGCCTTCGGCGAGGTGGCATCGAGAGCCTTGCGGATCATAGAGAAAGCTTCTTCTCTGGTCATATTCTTCCGTTCCCCTCAATCAAAACCGAACGACTGCGGTGGCCCAGGAGAGGCCCACACCGAAGCCGGACATCAGAACCGTGCGACCTGAAAGAGCGCCTTCCGCATCGACTTCCGATAGCAGCAGCGGGATGCTGGACGAAACGGTGTTGCCGTATCGGTCCATATTGATCAACAGGCGATCGGCAGGAATGCCGACACGCCGGGCCATCGACTCGAGCATGTAGCGCGAGCCCTGATGGAGCGCGAACAGGTCTATGTCCTCGAGCTTCGCGCCTGCCTTCTCCAGGCAGCGATGGATGCTTTCGGGAACGATGCTGTTGACGAAGTTGAAGACGGCGCGGCCCTGCATGTGCAGCCGCAGCGCATCTGCCGGGATATCGGGGGAGGCGGCGGCACCGACGAGCGGTCGTGCAGCACCGCCGGCCGGTATGCAGATCGCGTCGCCATCTTCGCCGCGGGTGCCGAAATCGGTAGCAAGGACACGCCCGCGCCCCTTGCCCGATCGCACGAGCGTGACCGTCGCCGCATCCCCGAAGATGCAATTGGTATCCTTGTCGGCGGGAGCGATGATCCGCGAATAGGGATCGCAGGTCACCACGACCCCGACGTCCTTTCCGGTCGCGGCAAGAAAGCCCTCGGCCACGGTCAGTGCGTAGACATAGCCCGAACAGCCCAGCGAGATATCGAAGGCGGCCAGCGACGGCCGCAACCCGAGCGCGGCCGCCAGCCCCGCGGAGTTCTGTGGCAGTCGGCGGTCGGGCGTCTGCGTGACGACGATCAGCAGGTCCACCTCGGAGGCGAGTTCCGGAAACCTTGCGAAGAGAACCCGGCAGGCCTCCGCCGATAAACTGACGCCGGTCTCGTCGGGGCCGAGCACGTAACGCCCCTCAAGCCCGATCTTCTCCACGATGAATCGCTCGTCCGCCCCGGTCAGCCGGGCCAGGTCCGCCGCGCTATGGCGCACGGAAGGCAGAGCATGCGCAAAAGCCTCAATGCCCATCGCCCGCCTCCGGTGCCCGGAATGCGAATGTTACCATGCCCTCCAGGCCGATATCGGGCAACGCAACCTGCCAGATGTTCTGGAACAAACCATGCTCGCCGAGCTGGCGGTAGAGGGTGAGGGCGATCCGTCCCGCATCGGGAAACCGGCCAGCGACCGGCAGGCCAAGACGCCGGAAACCGGTCAGCCATACGTCGCGGCAACCCGGCCATCGCTCGCCGTGCTCGGCCTTGATCGCCTGGACGATGACGTTCGCCATGTCCTCGAAGCCCGACACCCCGCTGTAGTCCCAAATTGCCTTGTCTGTGCCAGACGAACCATTCTGCCGAGTGACGGCAATCGGCATCGGCCGCGCCCGGCGAGGCGCCGGGTCTGCCCCCTCCGTCAGGACGAAGGACCGGTTCTTTCCGGTGGGTTCGGCGAACTGCACACGGGCGATCGCCCCCGCCATGGTTGCGGCGGAAGAGTCATCGGCAAGGAGCATGCGGGTGGACAGGCGGGTAAACTGTGCCGCATCGAGTATCCACTCACCGTCTCCGAGCAGTTCGGCCACGCGCGATACGATCTGTGTGCCCTGCACATAGTCTCGGTCGCCACGCAAAAAGACATCGAGATTGAAGGTGGATTCGGTCATCGGCCCCCCGACTTTATTGCTGTCATGGCCTAACCGATCAAAAGCTGCAGTCCAAGACGTAATCTCCGGGGCTGAAGATTTTCATGCGCCCTGGACCAACCGATACCACCTGCGGCAGTCGGACGCCTCGGCAAAGAGGCGGAGGCTGCCTTTAACGCCGCGGTTGCTACTTCATCTTCGACCTATCAAGGGCTCGAGAGGTCTCGAAGCCCAACGCGTGCATCATCGTCGAAGTGTGAGGCAAATGCCTCCTCTCAGCGACCCTATGCCACGCTTTGGTGATTGGTGGCCCGAGCGGGGAGTCGCTATATCAGGCGCGAACTGTAGGGAACTGGAGTTTCGGCGCATGGCCATCGACGTCGGATTTATGAGCGCCATCGGCGCGGGGGCGCTGTCGTTCCTGTCGCCCTGCGTGCTGCCGCTGGTGCCGCCCTATCTGTGCTATATGGCCGGCGTCTCCATCGACGATTTCCGCGGCGCGGCCGCTGTGCCCGCGGGCGGCGGGGCTGCGGCCCTGCGCGCCGCGCCCACGCATACCGCGCCGGCCCGGCTCGCCCTCGTCGGCGCGGCCTTCGCCTTCGTGCTGGGGTTCTCGACGGTGTTCGTCGCGCTCGGGGCGGGGGCGTCGTCCATCGGCGGGCTGATGCGGCAGTGGCAGCAGGAGCTCGCCATGGTCGCCGGCGTCCTCATCACCCTGATGGGGCTGAACTTCCTCGGCGTCATCCGCATTCCGCTCTTGTCGCGCGAGGCGCGGTTCCAGGGAGGCGGCAAGCCGGCCAACGCGCTCGGCGCCTATCTGATGGGCCTTGCCTTCGCCTTCGGCTGGACGCCGTGCATCGGCCCGGTGCTCGGGCCTATCCTGACTCTGGCCGGCGGGCGCGACACGGTGGGCGAGGGGGCGATGCTGCTCGGCGCCTATTCGCTCGGCCTCGGCTTGCCCTTCATTCTCGCGGCGCTGTTCTCCGGCGCGTTCATGCGCTTCCTCGGCCGTTTCCGGGTGCATCTCGGGCGGGTCGAGAAGGTGATGGGCGGTCTTCTCGTCCTCGCCGGCATCCTCTTTCTCACCGGCGGGGTGCAGGCCGCGGCCTACTGGCTGCTGGAAACCTTCCCGGGCCTCGCCGCGCTCGGATAGAAAAGGGCCGCGAACGCGGCCCTTTCGATATGCGTGAACGCCGGCTGCCGAACGCGGGTCAGTCGTTCCACGTCTCCATGGCGCCGACGGCGTCCGGCGACGCGTTCAGCGTCAGGCGGTTGTTCTCCCGCGTGAACTGGTCGATGGGGATGACGACGTCGCGGTCGGCGTAGCCGGCCTTGCCGTCGAAGTCGATCACCAGCGCGGTCGGCGTTCCGGCGTCGGAGCCGACGACCTCGTCGACCTCGCCGATCTCGGTGCCCGACGCGTCGTAGACGTCCCAGGCGTCCACCTGATCGGCTATGGCGCCGAATGCCGCCACATGCACGTTGCTATTGACCTTGACCAGGGCGGTTTGCGCCATGGCCGCGCCGCCGGTCATCAGGCCGCCTAGCGCCGCTGCGAGCAGAAGCTTTCTGTGAAGCATGGAAGTCTCCATCGATTGTTATCCGGTGTGAAACCTTCTGGAGAACGCGCCTGCACGCCAAAAGTTCGGCTGCCGTCCGGCGGCAAAACAAAAAGGCGGCCGAAGCCGCCTTTCGTCGTCCGGGATGCGAGAGGCGTGGATCAGGCCATCGCCTTCTGGAGGTTCTCGTCGATCTTGTCGAGGAAACCGGTGGTGGAGAGCCAGGGCTGGTCGGCACCGATCAGCAGCGCCAGATCCTTGGTCATGTAGCCCGATTCCACCGTCTGGACGCAGACGCGCTCGAGCGTCTCGGCGAAGCGCTTCAGCGCCTCGTTGTCGTCGAGCTTGGCGCGGTGGGCGAGGCCGCGCGTCCAGGCGAAGATCGAGGCGATCGAGTTCGTCGAGGTCTCCTCGCCCTTCTGGTGCTGGCGGTAGTGGCGGGTGACGGTGCCGTGGGCGGCCTCGGCCTCGACGGTCCTGCCGTCCGGCGTCATCAGCACCGAGGTCATCAGGCCGAGCGAGCCGTAACCCTGCGCGACCGTGTCGGACTGCACGTCGCCGTCATAGTTCTTGCACGCCCAGACATAGCCGCCCGACCACTTCAGGCTCGAGGCGACCATGTCGTCGATCAGGCGGTGCTCGTACCAGATCTTCTTTTCCTTGAAGGCGGCGACGAACTCGGCCTCGTAGACCTCCTGGAAGATGTCCTTGAAGCGGCCGTCATAGGCCTTGAGGATGGTGTTCTTGGTCGACAGATAGACCGGGTAGCCGCGCAGCAGGCCGTAGTTCAGCGAGGCGCGGGCGAAATCGCGGATCGAATCGTCGAGGTTGTACATCGCCATGGCGACGCCCGAGCCCGGCGCGTCGAACACCTCGTGCTCGATGGTCTTGCCGTCCTCGCCGACGAACTTGATGGTCAGCTTGCCCTTGCCGGGGAAGCGGAAATCGGTGGCTCGGTACTGGTCGCCGAAGGCGTGACGGCCGACGACGATGGGCTGGGTCCAGCCCGGCACGAGGCGCGGCACGTTCTTCATGATGATCGGCTCGCGGAAGATGACGCCGCCGAGGATGTTGCGGATGGTGCCGTTGGGCGACTTCCACATCTTCTTCAGGCCGAATTCCTCGACGCGCGCCTCGTCCGGCGTGATCGTGGCGCATTTGACGCCGACGCCGTACTTCTTGATGGCGTTGGCCGCGTCGACAGTCACCTGGTCATCGGTCTGGTCGCGGTACTCGATGCCGAGGTCGTAATAGTGGAGGTCGATGTCGAGATAAGGGTGGATCAGCTTGTCCTTGATGAACTGCCAGATGATGCGCGTCATCTCGTCGCCGTCGAGCTCGACGACCGGATTTGCCACCTTGATCTTCGCCATGAGAGACCCCTCGATGTTTGGAAATGCGGGAGACACCCGCTGGTTCGGTTTGAAAATGTGGCCCCTCATAGCACCGGCAGCCGCCAAGGCAAAGCCGATCTGGCGTCTGCCGCGACGAGAGGTAAAAGCCGGCCGGAACGGCCGCGCCGTCAGACCCGCTCGCCGTTCCTGACCAGATAGCTCGGCGCGTACATCGTCACCAGCTCCTCGGCCGCGCTGGGGTGCACCGCCATGGTCGCGTCGAAATCGTCCTTGGTCAGCTTCGCCTTGACGGCGATGCCGATGAGCTGCGCCATCTCGCCGGCATCGGGGCCGAGGACATGCGCGCCGACGACGCGGCGCGTGGCGGCGTCGACCACCAGCTTCATGATGGTGCGCTCCTGCCGGCCGGACAGCGTGTGGCGCATCGGCCGGAACTCGGCGCGGTAGATTTCCACCTCATCGAAGCGCTTGCCCGCCTCGTCCTCGGAGAGGCCGACCGTGCCGATCTCCGGCTGCGAGAACACGGCCGTCGCGATGGCGTCGAAATCCGGCTTCGCCGGCCTGTCGCGGTAGACGGTGTCGATGAAGCACATGGCTTCGTGGATCGCCACCGGCGTCAGCTGCACCCGGTTGGTGACGTCGCCGACGGCGTAGATGTGCCGGACGCTGGTGCGCGAATAATCGTCGACGACGATCTCGCCGCCCGGCCCGGTCTCGACGCCGGCGGTATCCAGCCCCAGCCCCTCGGTGTTGGGCGTACGGCCGATCGCCAGCATGAACTGGTCGACGGTCAGCCGCTCGTCGTTGCTGAGCGCGATGTCGAGCCTGCCGTCCGGCCGCTTCTCGACGCCATGGGCGATCGCCTGGGTAAGGATGCGGATGCCCTTGGCCTCCATCGCCGCGTGCAGGCCCCGCCGCATGTCCATGTCGAAGCGGCCGAGGATCTCCTTGCCGCGATAGACCAGCGTCGTCTCGACGCCGAGGCCGTGGAAAATGTTGGCGAACTCGACCGCGATGTAGCCGCCGCCGGCGATGGCGATGGCGCGCGGCAGCGCCTCGAGGTGGAACGCCTCGTTGGAGGCGATGGTGTGCTCGGCGCCGGGCAGGGCAGGGTGGGGGCTCGGCCGCCCGCCGGTGGCGATCAGGATGTGGCGCGCGGTGACGGTGCGCCCCTCGGCGACGATGCGCACCGAGTGCGGCCCCTCCAGCACGGCGCGGCTTTCGAGGATATGCGCGCCGGCATTCTCCAGCCCGCGCCGGTAGAGTCCTTCGAGGCGGGCGATCTCGCGATCCTTGTTGGCGATGAGCGTCGGCCAGTCGAAGCGCGTCTCGCCGACGGTCCAGCCATAGCCGGCGGCATCCTCGAAATGCTCGGGGAACTGCGAGGCGTAGACGAACAGCTTCTTCGGCACGCAGCCGCGGATGACGCAGGTACCGCCGAATCGGTATTCCTCGGCGATGGCGACGCGCTTGCCCATGGCAGCCGCCAGCCGCCCCGCGCGCACCCCGCCCGAGCCGCCGCCGATGACGAAAAGGTCATAGTCGAATTCAGACATGGCGGGCTCCGGTGTTCTTCGGCAGGACCTTCACCTAGGCATTTGCCTGCCAAAAGAAAAGCCCGGCGCGAGGCCGGACCGGATGCGTCCGCGCAAGGCGCGTGGGTTATTGCTGCGGCGCTTCGCCGCCTTCGGCATTGCCGCCCTGCGGCTGCTGCTGCGGCTGGGCCTGCTCGGCGCGCCGGGCAAGCTCCTCGCCCACCTGCTGGGCGAGATCGCGGGCGATGCCGTTCTGCCAGATCTCGGCGGCACGCACGACGTCGCGCGTGACGAGAGGGCTGTCGGTCAACAGCTTCTTGCCGGTCTCGGACGAGTAGAAGGTGGAGATCTCGTTGAGCTGCGCCTCGGTGAAGGCGCGGGCGTAGATCGTCGCCGCCTCGCGCTCGAGGTCGCCGCGGCGCGCCGCGAGCGCGAACGCCGTCTGGTCGACGATCTCGATGATGAGCGCCTGAAGGTCCGGATTCTTCTGGATCAGCTCGCTCTTCAGCGACTGCGCCGCGCCGGGCAGGATGAAGTCGAACTCGTCCGTCGCATGCAGCGACGCCAGCACCGCGCGCGCGGCCGACAGGTGAGAGTCGGAAATCTCCTGCGCGGCGGCGGGAAGGCTGGCGCCCGCGACGAGGGCGAGCGTTCCGAAGGCGGCGGCAAGACGGCGGGAACGGATGGCGAGGTTCATAATGCGTCGAAACTCCTTGAGTTACCTTGCGAGGCGCAGCGTTCTGACACCACCGGCATCCGCGATGATCGCGGCGAATGCCAGGCCGAGAAACAGACCGTGCTCGACCACGCCCGGAATGGCGTGGAGCGCGTCACTGAGGGCTTGTGTATCCGGAATGCGGCCAAAAGATGCGTCGATGATAAGGTGTCCGCCGTCGGTGACGAAGGGCGCGTCGCCCGCCATCCGCAGGGCGAGCGGCCCCTGAAGGCCGAGGCGCGCCGCGGCCGAGGCGATGGCGATTTCGGTCGCCTTCAGGCCGAACGGGTTGACCTCTATCGGCAGCGGGAAGCGACCCAGCGTCTCCACCACCTTCGAGGAATCGGCGATCACCAGCATGCGCGCGGATGCCGCCGCGACGATCTTCTCGCGCAGCAGCGCGCCGCCGCCGCCCTTGATCAGCGAAAGCTGCGCGTCGATCTCGTCGGCGCCGTCGATGGTCAGGTCGAGCTCCGGCATCTCGTCCAGCGTGGCGAGCGGCACGCCGAGCGCGCGGCACAGCTCCGCCGTGCGCTCCGAGGTCGGAACGCCGGTGACGGCGAGGCCTTCCTCGCCGATGCGGGCCGCGAGCAGCCGCACGAATTCCTCGGCGGTCGAGCCGGTGCCGATTCCGAGCCGCATCCCGTCCTCGACATGCGAGAGGGCGACGCGCGCGGCCTCGATCTTCAACTGTCTGGCGTCCATAGGGCGTCCGTGGGCTCCGTCCCGGAAAGTCAATCGCCTCCTATCAGCTTTGCCGCGCCGGGCAAAGACCCCGTCTGCCGGGACGCGCGCCGGCAAGGCCGGGCTTGCCGGCTCGCTCTCGCGGGGGTATCGCAACTCGACCCGAACGCATCACCGGACCTGCCATGACCCGCCCCGCCCCGATCCGCCCCATTGTCGTCTTCGATCTCGACGGCACGCTCGTCGACACCGCCCCCGACCTCCTCGACAGCCTGAACCACTGCCTCGAATGCGCCGGCCTACAGCGGGCCGCGCCGCAGGAGCTGCGCCGCTTCGTCGGCATGGGCGGGCGCGTCATGATCGAGCGCGCCTTCGCCTCGCAGCGGCACGAACTGACCACGCCGCGGCTCGACGAGCTCCAGGCCGTGTTCCTCGACCACTACGGCGGCAACATGCCCGGCCGCTCGCAGCCCTTTCCCGGCGTGATCGCCGCGCTCGACCGGCTGGGGGAGGCGGGCTACCTGCAGGCGGTCTGCACCAACAAGTACGAGGCGCTGTCGACGCGGCTGATCGCCTCGCTCGACCTGACCGAACGGTTCGCCGCCATCTGCGGCGCCGACACGTTCTCCTTCCGCAAGCCCGACCCGCGCCATCTTCTCGAGACCATCCGCATGGCGGGCGGCGACCCCGCCCGCGCCATCATGGTCGGGGATTCGCGCACCGACATCGACACGGCCAAGGCCGCGGGCATCCCGGTCATCGCCGTCGATTTCGGCTATACCGACCAGCATGTGCGCACGTTCTCGCCGTCGCGAATCATCTCGCATTTCGACGAGCTGACGACGCAGATGACCGAGGAGCTCCTTGCCGCGCTCGCGCGTTGATACGTCCTTGACTTGGGGCCGCCGCCCCCCTTATATCGCGGCACTTTCGCGGCCGGCTCAAGCTGGATCATCGCGAACGGGCGCGTAGCTCAGCGGGAGAGCACACCCTTCACACGGGTGGGGTCACAGGTTCAATCCCTGTCGCGCCCACCATCGTCTCCAAAGCCTCCAACAGAATCAAAGCATTAGAGAAGACCGCGGCGCCAGGCTCGCCGACGCGGCAAAGCCCGGAGCGCTCATATGCTTCCGAGCACGCTGATTTCGCCATGCCTCGCGTGAGATCGGCGATTCACCTTTGGCACCGACCGATCGAATGCAATCTATTCGCTCCACCGAAGCTTAGACGTCGGGCGATATCATCGGGAAAGTAGGGGCGGGGAGATTGCAATGCTGTTTGTCAGAAGACTTATTGTCTACGGCTTGCTTTTCATCGTCATGATGCAATTGGCATCGTGCTCGCCAGGCGTCCTTCGCCATGCGATTGCTTACTTCGATACAAATCCACCTTTGGGCGATCCGCCGTTCATTCCAAGCGGCAAAGACGGAATGACGACAAGCTACAAAACCGCGCTTCGGCGATTTCCCGATCTCGATTCTTGCCTGTTCTCATGGGGTGAGCGACCTCTTTGGGATACGTTCCCCGAAGAGACGGTCCTTAAAAACTTTGCATGGTCCAGAATTCACGATCCCTTTGAAGCTGAGGTTTGTCTGTTTCGTGTATTGAATCGCATCGGGAATTATCCGGATGCCGATCGGTGGTTTACAGCGCAAGGTTTTTCCAGTCGGATTTACCTTCCGGGGGAGATCCCGCATAACGATATGTATCGGATACATGCGGTTTGGCTCATCCCGGCTTCCGGGCGCAGGTTCTACGGAGAATCGCTTCTGGCGCGCCTGATGCCGAGCATAGCTTACTCCATGGGCGTGAATGCTTACTGGGCGCCCGGCACCGGGCAACTGACGAAAGTTAGCCTCGAATTCAATACGCTATAGAACCCTCCGGGCCGGAGAGGGAGTAATGATATATGAGGCGGCAAAAGATCGCGACTGGGCGTTGTATGACAACGATCTCGATAAACGTCTCGAGGTCGAGCGCCCTCTCTGGCGCCGGACCGTGGCGCGAGCCGAAAACGGTAACCGGGCTTTAAGCATAAGCATGGCAGATGGGGGATGCAGCTTGAAGGTATCGTCGTGCCTATGTGGACTCGCCAGCGCAAGAAACGCAACACCGGCGCTCTGATCGTGCCGGCGATCTCGGCTGCGTTCCTGTCCTATTTCGGCTTCCATGCCTTCCACGGCGAGTACGGCATCTATTCGAAATACCGGCTGGAGACGCGGGTCGCCGCGCTCGAGGCCGATCTGGCGAAGGTGCAGGCCGAGCGCACCCGTCTGGAGCAGCGCCTCAGCCTGTTGAATGACGGCTCGCTGGAGAAGGACATGCTGGACGAGCATGCCCGGCGCGCGCTCAACATGGCTCTCGGTGACGAAGTCATCATCATGCGGCAGCGCAGCAATGATCGAGGACAATGATTAACTGAAATCAAGTTAATCATTTAATTTCATATACTTATGAAGATTATCGGCATTCCTGCCATGCGTTTTTCCGCATGGCGGAGGTCTTTGCTCCGTGCTAGCCTCTGGCAAAACACAAAGGGAGGGCTCGGCTCTCCTTCCGGGAGTTGAGACGAAGAGGGAGCGAGCGATGGCGACAGCCGCCCGTAAGACGCCTGCGAAATCCAGGGCAGGCGCCGACAGCCAGCAGACACCGAGAACGCCGCCGCCGGCGAAGTTTTCCAAGGACGAGGACCTCAAGGCCTATCGGGACATGCTCCTGATCCGCCGCTTCGAGGAAAAGGCCGGCCAGCTCTACGGCATGGGCTTCATCGGCGGGTTCTGTCATCTCTATATCGGGCAGGAAGCTGTCGTCACCGGCATGGCCATGGCCATCAAGGAAGGCGACCAGATGATCACCGCCTACCGCGACCACGGCCACATGCTGGCCATGGAGATGAGCGCGCGCGGGGTGATGGCCGAGCTCACGGGGCGCCGCGGAGGCTACTCCAGGGGCAAGGGCGGCTCGATGCACATGTTCTCCAAGGAGAAGAATTTCTACGGCGGCCACGGCATCGTCGGCGCGCAGGTGCCGCTCGGCACCGGCCTCGCCTTCGCCAACCGTTATCGCGGCAACGACGCGGTCTCGCTCACCTTCTTCGGCGACGGCGCGGCCAACCAGGGCCAGGTCTACGAGGCGTTCAACATGGCCTCGCTGTGGAAGCTGCCGGTCATCTACATCATCGAGAACAACCGCTACGCCATGGGCACGGCGGTGACGCGCTCGTCGGCCGAGACCGATTTCTCCCAGCGCGGCGTCTCCTTCCGCATCCCCGGCATCCAGGTCGACGGCATGGACGTGCGCGCGGTCAAGTCGGCCGGCGACATGGCGGTCGAGTGGTGCCGCGCCGGCAACGGCCCGATCATCCTCGAGATGCAGACCTACCGCTATCGCGGCCACTCCATGTCCGACCCGGCGAAATACCGCTCGAAGGACGAGGTGCAGAAGATGCGCTCCGAGCACGACCCGATCGAGCAGGTCAAGGCGCGACTTCTGGCGCAGAAGGGCGTCAGCGAGGACGATTTGAAGGCCATCGACAAGAAGGTGCGCGACATCGTCGCCGACGCGGCCGACTTCGCCCAGTCCGATCCCGAGCCGGACGTGTCCGAGCTCTACACCGACGTGCTGCTTTAAGGGGGGAACGGACGATGCCGATCGAAATTCTCATGCCCGCTCTCTCGCCGACCATGGAAGAGGGCAACCTGTCGAAATGGGTCAAGAAGGAAGGGGACAAGGTTTCCCCCGGCGATGTCATCGCCGAGATCGAGACCGACAAGGCGACCATGGAGGTCGAGGCCGTCGATGAAGGCACGCTCGGCAAGATCCTCGTCGCCGAAGGGTCGGAAGGGGTGAAGGTCAACACGCCGATCGCGGTCCTGCTTCAGGACGGCGAAAGCGCCGACGCCGTGGCGGCGAAGCCGGCGCCCAAGGCGGAGCCGGCTGCCGCGCCCGCGCAGGCGGCCGACGACGCCGGCGGCAAGGCGCGTGAAGCGAGCGAGGAGCCGGGCGCGAAGAAGGAAGCCGTCTCCGTTCCGGCAGCGCCGAAATCCGAGGTCGCCGCCGATCCCGACATTCCCGCCGGCACGGAGATGGTGCCGACGACCGTGCGCGAGGCGCTGCGCGACGCCATGGCCGAGGAGATGCGCCGCGACGACGACGTCTTCGTCATGGGCGAGGAGGTGGCCGAATACCAGGGCGCCTACAAGATCACGCAGGGGCTGCTTCAGGAATTCGGCGCGCGCCGCGTGGTCGACACGCCGATCACCGAGCACGGCTTCGCCGGCCTCGGCGTCGGCGCGGCCTTCGCCGGCCTGAAGCCCGTCGTCGAGTTCATGACCTTCAACTTCGCCATGCAGGCGATCGACCACATCGTCAACTCGGCGGCGAAGACGCTGTACATGGCCGGCGGCCAGATGGGCGCGCCCATCGTCTTCCGCGGCCCGAACGGCGCGGCCGCCCGCGTCGGCGCCCAGCATTCGCAGTGCTACGCCGCCTGGTACGGCCACATTCCGGGCCTCAAGGTGGTGATGCCCTATACGGCCGCCGACGCCAAGGGGCTGCTGAAAGCCGCTATCCGCGACCCCAACCCGGTGATCTTCCTCGAGAACGAGATCCTCTACGGCCAGACCTTCGACGTGCCGAAGCTCGATGACTTCGTGCTGCCCATCGGCAAGGCGCGGCTGCACAAGGAGGGCGCGGACGTCACGCTCGTCTCCTTCGGCATCGGCATGACCTACGCGGTCAAGGCCGAGGCCGAGCTGCGCGAGATGGGCATCGACGTCGAGATCATCGACCTGCGGACCATCCGCCCGCTCGATCTCGACACGGTGCTGGCTTCGGTCAGGAAGACCAACCGCCTCGTCGTGGTCGAGGAGGGGTTCCCGCAATCGTCGGTCGGCGACCATATCGCCTCCCAGGTGATGCAGCGCGCCTTCGACCATCTCGACGCGCCGGTGATCACCGTCGCCGGCAAGGACGTGCCGATGCCGTATGCGGCCAATCTCGAGAAGCTGGCGCTGCCCAGCGTCGCCGAGGTGGTCGAGGCGGTCAAGGCCGTCACCTATCGCGGTTGAGGGAGGGCGCGTCATGCCGATTGAAATCACCATGCCGGCGCTTTCCCCGACGATGGAGGAAGGCAATCTCGCCAAGTGGCTGGTCAAGGAGGGAGACAAGGTCTCCCCGGGCGACGTGATCGCCGAGATCGAGACCGACAAGGCGACCATGGAGGTCGAGGCCGTCGACGAGGGCACGGTGGCGAAGATCGTCGTCCCGGCCGGCAGCGAGGGCGTCAAGGTCAATGCCGTGATCGCCGTGCTGGCCGCCGAAGGCGAGGACGCCTCGGCCGCGGCCTCCGCCGCCGGCAGCGCCGCGCCCAAGGCCGAAGCGGCGAAGCCGGAAGCGAAAGCCGAGCCGGCAAAGCAGGAGGCGAAGGCCGAGCCTGCCGCCGCCGCGCCCGCGCCGTCAGCCCAGCCGAAGGCCGCGCCCGCGCCGGCGCAGACAACCCAGCCGAAGGCGGCTTCCGGCGAGCGCACCTTCGCCTCGCCGCTCGCCCGCCGCATCGCCCGCGAGGCAGGCATCGACGTCGCCGCCGTTTCGGGCACCGGCCCGCACGGCCGCGTGGTCAAGGCCGATGTCGAGGCGGCGATCGCCGGCGGCGCGCCGAAGGCGGCCGCGCAGCAAACGACCGCGCCGTCCACCGCCGCGGCCCCGGCCGCCGCGCCGAAGGGCATGTCGGACGATGCGGTGCTGAAGCTGTTCGAGGAAGGCTCCTACGAGCTCGTCCCGCACGACAACATGCGCAAGACCATCGCGCGCCGCCTGACCGAGGCCAAGAACACGATCCCGCATTTCTACCTCACGGTGGACATTGGGATCGACGCGCTGCTCACCCTGCGCAAGCAGCTGAATGACGCCGCCCCGATGACGAAGACGGAGAAGGGCGAGACGCCCGCCTACAAGCTCTCGGTCAACGACATGGTCATCAAGGCCTATGCGCTGGCGCTGAAGGCCGTGCCGGACGCCAACGTCTCGTGGACCGACGCCGGCATGCTCAAGCACGCCCACGCCGATGTCGGCGTCGCGGTGTCGATCCCCGGCGGCCTCATCACGCCGATCGTGCGCAAGGCGGACGAAAAGACCCTCTCGGCGATCTCCAACGAAATGAAGGACCTTGCCGCGCGGGCGAAGAACCGCAAGCTGAAGCCGGAAGAGTATCAGGGCGGCACCACCTCGGTGTCCAACCTCGGCATGTTCGGCGTCAAGGACTTCGCCGCCGTCATCAACCCGCCGCATGCCACGATCCTCGCGGTCGGCGCCGGCGAGGAGCGCGCGGTGGTGAAGAACGGCAAGATCGAGATCGCCAACGTCATGTCGGTGACGCTGTCGACCGATCACCGCGCCGTCGACGGCGCGCTGGGGGCGGAGCTCGTCGCTGCCTTCCGGCGCATCGTGGAGAACCCGTTGTCCATGTTGGTTTGAGGCTGGGTTGGTTTGAGGGCTTGACTGGTTTGAAGCCGGGCACGGCGCCCGGCAAACGCCGCGAAAGGTAAGGCCATGACTGCGACTGCGAATTCCGAAAATCTCAGGAAATCATGGGGCTGGATGGCGTTCCTCGCCGTCGTTTCGCTGATCGGCGGCGTGCTGGCCCTCGTCAATCCCTTCGCCGCGACGCTCGCCGCGACGCTGATGGCCGGCTGGTTCTTCATGCTGCTCGGCGGCCTCCAGGTCATCCAGTCGTTCCAGGTGCAGGGCTGGGGCGGCTTCCTGTGGGCGCTGCTGTTCGGCGTGCTGTCGCTGCTCGTCGGCATCTCGCTGGTCTTCAACCCGCTCGCCGGCATGGTGTCGCTGACGCTTCTGGTCGCGGTGCTGCTTCTGGTCACGGGCGCGATCAAGGTGTTCTACGCCTTCGCGCTGCGCCCGGTCACCGGCTGGGGCTGGGTGCTGGTCTCGGGCATCCTGTCCATCGTGCTCGCCGTGTTCATCTTCACCAACTTTCCCTATGCGGCGGGAACGGTGCTCGGCATCTTCCTCGCGGTCGAGCTGATCTCGAACGGCGTGCTGTTCCTGTTCATCGCTCTCGGCCTGCGCCAGCTCTAGGGTCGGGAACCGGGAGCGGCGATGAAGACGGTCCTCTGCTACGGCGACTCGATCACCTGGGGCTCGGATGCCGAGACCGGCGGCCGCCACGCTTACGAGGATCGCTGGCCGAACGTGCTGCAAAAGGCGCTCGGCCCGTCCGTCGAAGTCATAGCCGAGGGCCTGCGCGGGCGCACCACCGCCTATGACGAGCACCTCGCCGCCTGCGACCGCAACGGCGTGCGCATCCTGCCGACGGTGCTCTACACCCATGCGCCGCTCGACCTCGTCATCATCCTGCTCGGCTCGAACGACATGAAGCCGGCCATCGCCGGCACCGCGCTCGCCGCCATGCAGGGCATGCGCCGGCTGGTCGAGATCGTCCGGCTCAACGCCACCCGCGACGGGACGGCCGAGCCGCCCGCTGTGCTGATCGTCGCGCCGCCGCCGCTGTGCGAGACCGCCAGCCCCGAATATGCGGCGATGTTCGCCGGCGGGGTCGAACAGTCGCGCATGCTCGCCGGCTTCTATGCCGATCTCGCCGACATCGAAGGCTGCGGCTTCTTCGACGCCGGCTCGGTGGCGGTGACGACGCCGATAGACGGCGTCCATCTCGACGCCGCGAACACCCGCGCGATCGGGCGGGCGCTCGAACCGATCGTGCGCATGATGCTTGGACTTTGAAGGAGGGAAACGCCCGTGGCCGAAAGCTATGACGTCATCATCATCGGGGCCGGGCCGGGCGGATATGTCGCCGCCATCCGCGCCGCGCAACTGGGGCTGAAGACCGCCATCGTCGAGCGCGAGCATCTGGCCGGCATCTGCTCCAACTGGGGCTGCATCCCGACCAAGGCGCTTCTGCGCTCGGCCGAGGTGATGCACCTCGCCAGCCACGGCAAGGAGTACGGCATCGCCATCGAGGGCGCGGTCAGGCCGGACCTTTCCGCCATCGTCAAGCGCTCGCGCGGCATCGCCGAGCGTATGAACGGCGGCGTCGGCCTCCTGATGAAGAAGAACAAGGTCGACGTGATCTGGGGCGAGGCGAAGCTGGTGAAGCCCGGCGAGATCGTCGTCTCGAAGCCGGCGAAGAAGCCGATGCAGCCGCAGGCGCCCGCGCCGAAGAACACGAAGGGCGAGGGCACCTATACGGCGAAGCACGTCATTATCGCCACCGGCGCGCGACCGCGCGCGCTGCCCGGCATCGAGCCGGACGGCAAGCTGATCTGGACCTATTTCGAGGCCATGGTGCCCGACAGCCTGCCGAAATCGCTGCTCGTCATGGGCTCGGGCGCCATCGGCATCGAGTTCGCCTCCTTCTACCGCACGCTCGGCGTCGACGTCACCGTGGTCGAGCTGATGCCGCAGATCATGCCTGTCGAGGACGCCGAGATCTCCAAGTTCGCCCAGAAGCGGCTGGAGAAGGAGGGGCTGAAGTTCATCCTCGAAGCCAAGGTGACGAAGGTCGACAAGGCCGCCAACGCGATCACCGCCCATGTCGAGAAGAAGGACGGCTCGGTCGAGAAGATCACCGCCGACCGGCTGATCTCGGCCGTCGGCGTCCAGTGCAACACCGAAAATCTCGGCCTCGAGGCGCTCGGCGTCAAGCTGGAGCGCGGCGCGATCGCCATCGACGGCTATTGCCGCACCTCCGTGCCGGGCGTCTACGCCATCGGCGACGTCGCCGGCCCGCCGATGCTGGCCCACAAGGCCGAGCACGAGGCCGTCATCTGCGTCGAGAAGATCGCCGGGCTGAACGTCCATCCGCTCGACAAGGCGCTGGTTCCGGGCTGCACCTATTGCCACCCGCAGGTGGCCTCGGTGGGTCTGACGGAAGTGAAGGCGAAAGAAGCCGGCCACGACATCCGCGTCGGCCGCTTCCCCTTCGTCGCCAACGGCAAGGCGGTCGCGCTCGGCGATGATCAGGGGCTGGTCAAGACGATCTTCGACAAGAAGACCGGGCAACTGCTCGGCGCCCATCTCGTCGGCCCGGAAGTGACCGAGCTGATCCAGGGCTTCGTCGTCGCCATGAACCTCGAAACCACCGAGGAGGAGCTGTTCCACACCGTCTTCCCGCATCCGACCCTGTCGGAGACGATGAAGGAAAGCGCGCTCGACGCCTACGGGCGCGCGCTCAACATGTAGCCCGGCGGGCGGGCGGTTCCCTTTCCGCCCGTCACGGCCTATATCAGCCGAAAGCCAAGGAAGTCCTGCGCATGGTCACGGTTCTCAACCTCCTCGACAAGCCCCGGCCGCGCCACCCCGAGAAGGCCCACAAGCCCGATCAGGAGATGCTGCGCAAGCCGGACTGGATTCGCGTCCGCGCGCCCGTGTCGAAGGGCTATTCCGAGACGCGCGAGATCGTGAAATCGAACAAGCTCGTCACCGTCTGCGAGGAGGCGGGCTGCCCGAACATCGGCGAATGCTGGGACAAGAAGCACGCCACCTTCATGATCATGGGCGAGATCTGCACCCGCGCTTGTGCCTTCTGCAACGTCGCCACCGGTATCCCGACCGCGCTCGACGCGAACGAGCCGGAGAACGTCGCCAGGGCCGTCGTGCAGATGGGATTGACCCATGTCGTCGTCACCTCGGTCGACCGCGACGACCTCGCCGACGGCGGCGCGCAGCATTTCGCCGACACGATCCATGCGATCCGCCGCGCCTCGCCCTCGACCACCATCGAGATCCTGACGCCCGACTTCCTGCGCAAAGACGCGGCGAAGGCGCTGGAGATCGTCGTCGCGGCGAAGCCCGACGTCTTCAACCACAATCTGGAGACCGTGCCGTCGAACTACCTCACCGTGCGGCCCGGCGCGCGCTATTTCCACTCAATCCGGCTGCTCCAGCGCGTCAAGGAGCTGGACCCGACGATCTTCACCAAGTCGGGCATCATGGTCGGCCTCGGCGAGGAGCGCAACGAAGTGCTTCAGCTGATGGACGACCTGCGCATCGCCGATGTCGATTTCATCACCATCGGCCAGTATCTGGCACCGACGCGCAAGCACCATCCGGTCAAGAAGTTCGTCACGCCCGACGAGTTCAAGTCCTACGAGAAGCTGGCTTACGTGAAGGGCTTCCTGATGGTGTCCTCCAGCCCGCTGACGCGCTCGTCGCACCATGCGGGCGATGATTTCGCCCGGCTGCGCGCCGCGCGCGAGGCGAAGCTCGCGGCGCAGGCGTGATCGCCGCGAACGAGGCCGCGCCGCTTCTGGAACAGGCGCGGCGCATCCTCGTCATCGGCTGTTCGGGGTCGGGAAAATCAACCCTGTCGCAGGCGCTCGCGGCCCGGCTGGGCAGCCCCTATATCTCGATGGACCGCGAATTCTTCTGGCTTCCCGGCTGGACCCTGCGCGAGCGCGGGGAGGTGCGCCGGCTCATCGCCGAGGCGGTGGCCGGCGAGCGTTGGGTCATGGACGGCACCAGCCCCGGCACGCTCGACCTGCGCCTGCGGCGCGCCGACATGGTGATCTGGCTGCGGATGCCGCGGCTGCTCTGCATCGCCCGCGTCATCCGGCGGCGCATCCTTTATTCCGGCCGGTCGCGCCCCGAAATGGCGCCCGGCTGCCCGGAAAAGATCGACCGGGAGTTCCTCGACTACATCTGGAACTTCGAGCGCACGGAAATGCCGGAGATCCGCGCCGCGCTGGCGCAGCACGGGCCCGACGTGCCGGTCGTGACGCTGCGCTCGCCGGCAGAGGTTCGCGACCTTCTTGCCCGGCTGGACGCGGCGTTGTAGCGGATTTGCCATGCCGCAATACGAAACCGTCCGAGTCGTTCGCCATCCGCCGGAAAAGATGTTCGCGCTGGTCGCGGACGTCGAGCGCTATCCCGAATTCCTGCCGATGTGCGAGGCGCTGACTGTCCGCTCGCGGCGCGAGCGGGACGGGGTGACGCTGCTCGTCGCCGACATGACCGTCGGCTACAAGGCTATCCGCGAGACCTTCACCAGCCAGGTGGTGCTGAAGCCGGCAGAGAGCCTGATCGACGTCAAATATATCGACGGCCCGTTCAAGTACCTCACCAACCGCTGGCTCTTCCTGCCGGCGGAGGGCGGCAGCGAGGTCCATTTCTTCATCGACTACGAATTCAGGAACCGCATCCTCGGCGCGCTGATGGGCGCGATGTTCGACCGCGCCTTTCGCCTGTTCGCCGAAGCGTTCGAGAAGCGCGCCGACCTCGTCTACGGCGTCGCCTGACCGGGTAGGGCGGCGATACCGAGCTCGAGCGCCGTGCGCACGGTCTCGGTGCGGATGAAGGCGCGGCCGCGATCCTCGAAGATGCGGCTGGTCGCCTCTATGGGCCGGCCCTCGACCGCCACCCCGAACCAGACCAGCCCGACCGGCTTCTGCGCCGTGCCGCCGCCCGGCCCGGCGATGCCGGTGACGGAGAGAGCGATGGACGCGCGGCTCTTGGCCAGCGCGCCGGCGGCCATCTCGCGCGCCGTCTGCTCGGACACCGCGCCATGGGTGGCGAGCGTATCGACCGAGACGCCGAGCACCTCCATCTTGGCCTCGTTCGAATAGGTGACGAAGCCGCGGTCGAGCACGGCCGACGAGCCGGAGATGTCGGTGATCGCGACGGCGATCATGCCGCCGGTGCAGGATTCGGCCGTCACGGCCATGAAGCCGGCGGCGCGGCATTCGGCGATGAAGCGGACGGCGAGCGCGCTGATGTCTGTCATTCGGGCAACCCTCCGGGATAGACCACGCTCACCGTGGCGATGGCGGCGATGCCTTCCTCGCGGCCGACGAAGCCGAGGCGTTCGTTGGTCGTCGCCTTGACGGAGACGCGCTCGGCAGAGATGCCGAGCATGGCGCAAAGCGCTTCCGTCATCGCCGCGCGGTGCGGCCCAATCTTCGGCGCCTCGGCGATCAGCGTGATATCGGCATTGGCGATGCGCCCGCCCTTTTCGCGCACGATGCGCACCGCCTCCGCGACGAAGATGCGCGAGGCCGCGCCCTTCCAGCGCATGTCGGACGGGGGAAAATGCGTGCCGATGTCGCCCGCGCCGCAGGTGGCGAGCAGCGCGTCGGTCAGCGCGTGCAGCGCGACGTCCGCGTCGGAATGGCCGGAAAGCCGCTTCGAATGCGGGATGGCCACGCCACACAGCGTGACATGGTCGCCCTCGGCGAAGGAATGGACGTCGTAGCCGTTGCCGGTGCGCACGTCCGGCAGCGCGCCGGCGGAAAGGCGAGCGTTCGCCATGTCGATCTCCCTTGCCCAGGTCAGCTTCACATTGTCGGGCGCGCCCTCGACGATCCGGACCGGAATGCCCGCCCATTCGGCGATGGCCGCGTCGTCGGTGAAATCCTCGCGGCCGGCAAGGTGGGCGCGTTCATGCGCGTCGAGGATCGGGCCGAAGGCGAAGCCCTGCGGCGTCTGCGCCGCGAAAAGGCGCTCGCGCGGCACGGTCTTAACGACCAGCCCCTCGCCACCGGCCTCCTTCAGCGTGTCGGAAACGCCGAGCGCCGGCAGGCTGCCGAACCCGCCTTCGAGGCCGGCGATCACCCGGTCGATCAGCCCGGCATCGACGAAGGGGCGCACGCCGTCATGGATCAGCACCGCATCGAGCCTGCGCTCGCGCAGCGCGAGGAGGGCGAGCCGCGTCGACGCCTGCCGGGTCGGGCCGCCCGGAACGGCGATCACCCGCGCGGCAAGCGCGCCGGCTGCCTGCGCGAACAGTTCCGCGTCGTCGGCATGGATCGCCACAGCGATCGCGTCGATCCGCGGATGGGCGAGGAACGCCTCCAGCGTGCGGCGGATGACGGGAACGCCGCCGATGCGCCGGTATTGCTTCGGCCCCTCGGCCGACTGTCCGGCGCGCTCGCCGCGCCCGGCCGCCACGATCACCGCGCCGATCCTGCCTGCCGTCATGCCGTTCCGGCTCCCGTTTCAGATCGCTCAACGCTTAGTCAGGCGCATCCCGATTGGCCAGCCAAATTCGGCGCCGGGCCGGAAACGGCTCATTTCGCAGTTGCACAAAACGGCGATACTGTCTATCAATTAGGCACAATGATCTCCTGCATGGTTCTTGTGCATGAATGATGTCCGTCGCCTCGCGACCCCGCTGCGCCTCGGCAGGATCGAGATCCCGAACCGCGTCTTCCTCGCGCCGATGTCGGGTGTCACCGACGAGCCGTTCCGCGCGCGGGCGGTGAAGCACGGCGCCGGCCTCGTCGTCTCCGAGATGGTGGCGAGCGGCGAGCTGGCCAAGGGTCGGCGCAATTCCGCCCTGCGCATCCGCCGGCCGGACGTTCCGGTCCATGTCGTCCAGCTTGCCGGGCGCGAGGCGGGGTTCATGGCCGAGGGCGCGCGCATCGCGGCGGGCGAGGGCGCCGACATCGTCGACATCAACATGGGTTGCCCGGCCAAGAAGGTGACGGGCGGCTATTGCGGCTCGGCGCTGATGCGCGACCCCGACCACGCGCTGTCGCTGATCGAGGCCGTCGTCGGCGCGGTCTCCGTGCCGGTCACGGTCAAGATGCGGCTGGGGTGGGACCATGACAGCCTCAACGCGCCCGAGATCGCCCGCCGCGCCGAAGCGGCGGGCGTCGCCATGGTCACCGTCCACGGCCGCACGCGCAACCAGCTCTATAACGGCCGCGCCGACTGGCGCGCCATCCGCGCGGTCAAGGAGGCGGTATCGGTCCCCGTCGTCGCCAACGGCGACGCCGGCACGCTGGCCGACGCGGCCTGCATGCTGGAGCAGTCCGGCGCCGACGCGATCATGATCGGCCGCGCCCATTACGGCGCGCCATGGCTCGCGGGGCGAATCGCGGCAGAGGCCGCCGGTAGCAGGTTGGCTTTGGAAAACGAGATTTCCGATTATGTCATAGGCCATTACGAAGATATGCTGGTGCTTTACGGAAGCGTTCAGGGTGTGCGTCACGCGCGAAAACATCTCGGCTGGTATCTCGACCGCCACGCGCCGCAAACGCCGCCGGAGCTGCGCCGGGCGGTCATGACCGCCCTCGAGCCGACGACGGTGATCGCCGCCCTGCGCGCGGCCTTCGCGGCGCGCGACATGAGGAGCGCGGCATGAGCGCGGCGCTTCCGGCAGGCTTCAACCCGGCCAACATCGTCCTCGACACGATCCGCCATCCGGTGATCATGGTCGCGCCGGACGGGCGCGTCGCCTTCGCCAATGCCGAGGCCGAGGATTTCTTCCGCTCCAGCGCCGCGGTAATGGCGCGGGGCGGGCTGGAACGCTTCGTGCCTTTCGGCAGCCCGCTGCTCACGCTGATCGACCAGGTGCGCGAGCGGCAGGCGCCGTTCAACGAATACCGCGTCGACATCTCCTCGCCGCTGCTCGGCGGCGAGAAGCTGGTCGATCTCTATGTCGCGCCGGTCGCCGAGCTGCCCGGTTATGTCGTCGTCCTGTTCCAGGAACGTTCGATGGCCGACAAGATCGACCGGCAGATGACGCATCGCGGCGCGGCGCGCTCGGTCTCCGGCCTCGCCACGATGCTCGCGCACGAGATCAAGAACCCGCTCTCCGGCATCAGGGGCGCGGCGCAACTGCTTGAATCCGTTGTCTCCGACGAGGACCGGGCGCTGGCACGGCTCATCACCGACGAGACCGACCGGATCGTCGCGCTGGTCGACCGCATGGAGGTGTTCTCCGACGAGCGGCCGATCGACCGCCGCCCGGTCAACATCCATGTCGTGCTCGACCATGTGAAGGCGCTGGCGCGCAACGGCTTCGCCAGCAAGGTTCGCATCGTCGAGGATTACGACCCGTCGCTGCCGCCGGTCCACGCCAATCGCGACCAGCTCGTCCAGGTGTTCCTCAACCTCGTCAAGAACGCCGCCGAGGCGGTCTCCGGCCGGCAGGACGGCGAGATCGTGCTGTCCACCGCCTTCCGCCCCGGCATGCGACTGTCCGTGCCGGGAACGCAGGACCGCGTGTCGCTGCCGCTGGAGTTCTGCGTCCACGACAACGGGCCGGGCGTGCCGGACGATCTGATGCCGATCCTGTTCGACCCGTTCGTCACCACCAAGCAGAACGGCTCGGGGCTGGGGCTGGCGCTGGTCGCCAAGATCGTCGGCGAGCATGGCGGGGTCATCGAATGCGACTCCTCGCCGCGCGGCACGACGTTCCGCGTGCTGATGCCGGCATGGAAGGAACCGAGGCCCGGCGGCGACGGGACCCGGCAAGGAGAGGCGACATGAGCATGCGCGGCAACATCCTGATCGCCGACGACGACGCGGCGATCCGCACGGTCCTGAGCCAGGCGCTGTCGCGCGCCGGCCACGAGGTGCGCGCCACGTCGAGCGCCGCGACCCTGTGGCGCTGGGCCGCCGCCGGCGACGGCGACCTCGTCATCACCGACGTCGTCATGCCCGACGGCAACGCCTTCGACCTCCTGCCGCGCATCCGCCGGGCGCGGCCCGACCTGCCGGTCGTGGTCATGAGCGCGCAGAACACCTTCATGACCGCGATCCGCGCCTCGGAGGCGGGCGCCTACGAATATCTGCCCAAGCCCTTCGACCTCACCGAGCTGACCGGCATCGTCAACCGCGCGCTCGCCGAGCCGCGCCGCCAGCACGGCATCGAGCAGCGCGGCGACGAGGCGGCCGAGCAGATGCCACTCGTCGGCCGCTCGGCGGCGATGCAGGACATCTACCGCCTGCTCGCCCGGCTGATGCAGACGGATCTCACGGTGATGATCACCGGCGAATCCGGCACCGGCAAGGAGTTGGTGGCGCGCGCGCTCCACGAATACGGCCGCCGCCGCGCCGGCCCCTTCGTCGCCATCAACATGGCGGCGATCCCGCGCGACCTGATCGAATCCGAGCTGTTCGGCCACGAGAAGGGCGCCTTCACCGGCGCGCAGAACCGCTCCACCGGCCGCTTCGAGCAGGCCGAGGGCGGCACGCTGTTCCTCGACGAGATCGGCGACATGCCGATGGAGGCGCAGACCCGGCTCCTACGCGTGCTCCAGCAGGGCGAATACACCACCGTCGGCGGGCGCACGCCGATCCGCACCGACGTGCGCATCGTCGCCGCCACCAACAAAGATCTGCGCACCCTCATCAACCAGGGCCTGTTCCGCGAGGACCTGTTCTACCGGCTGAACGTCGTGCCGCTGCGCCTGCCGCCGCTGCGCGAGCGCGCCGAGGACGTGCCGGACCTCGTGCGCCATTTCTTCCGCCAGGGCGAGAAGCACGACGGGCTCCAGCCCAAGCGCATCTCGCCGGCCGGGATGGAGCTTCTCAAGCGCTATCCGTGGCCCGGTAACGTGCGCGAGCTGGAAAACCTCGTGCGGCGGCTCGCCGCGCTCTACCCGCAGGACGAGATTTCCGCCGAGCTGATCGAGCAGGAGCTGCGCGGCTCGGGCGCCGCGCCGCCGTCGCCTTCCGTCGGCGGGCTCGCCGAGGAGCTGACGATCAGCCAGGCCGTCGAGCGCCATCTCCAGCGCTACTTCGCCAGCTTCGCCGGCGAATTGCCGCCGCCCGGCCTCTACCAGCGCGTGCTGGAGGAGGTCGAGTACCCGCTGGTGCTCGCCGCCATGACGGCGACGCGTGGTAACCAGATCAAGGCCGCCGAGCTTCTGGGCCTCAACCGCAACACCCTGCGCAAGAAGATCCGCGAGCTCGGCGTCAACGTCTATCGCGCGGCCAGATAGGGCTTCCCGGCGGTTGTCCCGGCCGGCTGCTTGTTGCAAATTCGCCACAATGCGTTGCATAGATGTCACGCACGATGGACGGGCAGTGATTTCATGACGTTGCAGATGCCTGCAATGGCGGACCGGACGCTGGAAAACGGCGCGCAGGCGACGGGCGAGGGGCGCAGGCTCCTGGCGCTGCCCGGCATCGCCGCGATCGTCGGCGCGCTGATCACCGCTGGCCTCTCCTTCGCCGTGCTGATGGGCGTCACGCCCATCGACCCGGACTACACGACCACGCTGACGCTGATCGGCCTGAACCTCGCCTTCATCCTGCTGCTGATCGCGCTCATCACGCGCGAGATTCACCGCATCGTCATGGCGCGGCGCACCGGCAAGGCGGCCGCGCGGCTGCATATCCGCATCGTCGCGCTGTTCTCGCTGGTGGCGGCGATTCCGGCGCTGATGGTCGCGATCATCGCCTCGGTCACGCTCGACATCGGCCTCGACCGCTGGTTCGAGATCAGGACCAAGGTCATCATCAACTCGTCGCTGTCCATCGCCGAGGCCTACGTCAACGAGAACGCCCGCAACCTTCAGGACACGACGCTGTCGATGGCCTACGACCTCGACGCCAACCGAACGCTCTACGGCCTCGACCGCACCGGGTTCCGCGCCCGCATGAGCCAGCACCTCGTCGGGCGCGGGCTCGACCACGCGGCGCTGATCCGCGGCGACGGCTCATCGATCATGCAGGCCGATTCGCAGGCCGACTTCCCGATGCCGGCCCCGCCCATCGAGGCCGTGCGCACCGCCGGCGACGGGCTGCCGGTGCTGATCGAGCCGCGCATCCGCAACATCATCGGCGCCATCGTCAAGCTGCGCGAGATCGACGACGCCTATCTCTACACGATCCGTGCCGTCGACCCCGAGGTCATCAAGGCGCGCCAGATCGTGCGCGCCAACACCGACGAGTACCGCGCGCTGGAAAGCAACCGGCTGACCACGCAGGTCGCCTTCGCGCTCGCCTATCTCGGCGTGACGCTGATCGTCGTCCTGTCGGCGATCTGGACCGGAATCGCGCTCGCCGACCGGCTGGTGCGGCCGATCCGCCAGCTGATCGGCGCAGCCGACGAGGTCGCGACCGGCAATCTCAACGTCGCGGTGCCGGTGCGCGCCTCCGACGGCGACGTCGGCTCGCTCGCCGACACCTTCAACAACATGATCCTCGAGCTGAAGTCGCAGCGCAACGAGCTGATCGGCGCCAAGGACCTGATCGACGAGCGCCGGCGCTTCTCCGAGGCGGTGCTGTCCGGCGTCACCGCCGGCGTCATCGGCGTCGAGCGCGACGGGGCGATCTCCATCGTCAACCGCTCGGCCGAGCGCATGCTGGCGATCCGCGGCGACGCCGCCCTCGGCCGGCGGCTGCCCGAGCTGCTGCCGCATATCGGCCGCGTCTTCGAGATCGCCCGCGAGACCGGCCGCGAGGTCTATCGCGAGCAGGTCACGTTCTTCCGTGGCGGGTCCGAGCGCACCTTCGACGTGCAGGTGACGCTGGAGGAGGCGGGCATCGGCGACGGCGGCGAATCCTATGTCGTCACCGTGGACGACATCACCGACCTCGTCTCGGCGCAGCGCTCGTCCGCGTGGGCGGATGTCGCCCGCCGCATCGCCCACGAGATCAAGAACCCGCTGACGCCGATCCAGCTTTCGGCCGAGCGCATCCGCCGCCGTTTCGGCGGCGTCATCACCGAGGACCGCGAGGTCTTCGAGCAATGCACGCAGACCATCATCCGGCAGGTCGGCGACATCGGCCGCATGGTCGACGAGTTCTCCGCCTTCGCGCGCATGCCCAAGCCCGACATGCAGACGATCGACCTGCGCGAGCCGCTGCGCGAGGCCTCCTTCCTCGTCGAGGTCAGCCGCCCGGACATCGCCTTCACGCGCGATCTCGGAGCCGAGGCGCTGACCGGGACCTTCGACGCGCGGCTGCTCTCGCAGGCGTTCGGCAACCTGATCAAGAACGCCTCCGAGGCCATAGAGGCCGCCGAGCGCGAAAGCGGCGCCAAGGGAGAGATCCTGATCCGCGCGGCGCGCCGCGGCGGCGACATCGTCGTCGAGGTGATCGACAACGGCAAGGGCCTGCCGCGCGAGAACCGCCAGCGGCTGCTCGAGCCGTACATGACGACGCGCGAGAAGGGCACCGGGCTCGGGCTCGCCATCGTCAAGAAGATCGTCGAGGACCATGGAGGCCGGCTGGAGCTGCACGACGCGCCGGAGGCGTTCCATGGTGGGCGAGGGGCCATGATCCGCATCGTTCTGCCGGCCGCATCGGCCGCGGGAGCGAACGGCAGGAAGAGTGAAAAGGCAGAAAATGGCGTCTGACATTCTGATCGTTGACGACGAAGAGGACATCCGCGAGCTGGTGGCCGGCATCCTCGGCGACGAGGGCCACGAGACCCGCACGGCCCACGACGCGGACAGCGCCCTCGCATCGATTTCCGAGCGCGTGCCGCGCCTCGTCTTCCTCGACATCTGGCTCCAGGGGTCGCGCCTCGACGGCCTCGAATTGCTCGACGAGATCAAGAAGCTCTATCCGGGCCTGCCCGTGGTCATGATCTCCGGCCACGGCACCATCGAGACCGCGGTTTCCGCGATCCGGCGCGGCGCCTACGACTTCATCGAAAAGCCCTTCAAGGCCGACCGGCTGATCCTGATTGCCGAGCGGGCGCTGGAGACCTCGAAGCTGCGCCGCGAATTGTCCGACCTGAAGAAGCGCAGCGGCGAGACCTTCGACCTGATTGGCAATTCGAGCGCGATGAACCAGTTGCGCCAGACCATCGAACGCGTCGCGCCGACCAACAGCCGCATCATGATGATCGGCCCGTCGGGTTCGGGCAAGGAGCTCGCCGCCCGCGCCATCCACGCGCTGTCGACGCGCCGCACCGGCCCGTTCGTCACCGTCAGCGCCGCCTCGATCACGCCCGAGCGCATGGAAATCGAGCTGTTCGGCACCGAGGGCAACGACGGCGAGCGCAAGGTGGGGGCGCTGGAGGAAGCCCATCGCGGCATCCTCTATCTCGACGAGGTCGCCGACATGCCGCGCGAAACGCAGGCGAAGATCCTGCGCGTTCTCGTCGACCAGCAGTTCGAGCGCGTCGGCGGCGCGCGCCGCGTCAAGGTCGACGTGCGCATCATCTCCTCGACCGCGCAGAACATCGAGACCCTGATCCGGCAGGGTCGGTTCCGCGAAGACCTCTATCACCGGCTCGCCGTCGTCCCGGTCGTGGTGCCGGGCCTGTCCGAGCGGCGCGAGGACATTCCCTATCTCGTCGACCACTTCATGCGGCAGGTCGCCAACCAGGCCGGCATCAGGATGCGCCGCATCGGCGACGACGCGCTCGCCGTGCTCCAGGCCCACAACTGGCCGGGAAACGTCCGCCAGCTGAAGAACAACATCGAGCGCCTGATGATCCTCGCCCGCGCCGACGATGTCGACACGCCGATCACCGCCGACCTCCTGCCGCAGGAGATCGGCGACGTGATGCCGCGCGCGCCGAACCAGTCGGACCAGCACATCATGGCCCTGCCGCTGCGCGAGGCGCGCGAGCTGTTCGAGAAGGAATACCTGCTCGCCCAGATCAACCGCTTCGGCGGCAACATCTCGCGCACGGCCGAATTCATCGGCATGGAACGCTCGGCGCTCCACCGCAAGCTGAAATCTCTGGGCGTCTAGAAGAGGGGCGACAATGCGCGTCATCATCTGCGGGGCGGGGCAGGTCGGATACGGCATCGCCGAGAAGCTCGCCTCGGAGAAGAACGACGTCTCCGTCATCGACGTCTCGCCCGATCTGATCCGCAACGTGCGCGACACGCTCGACGTGCGCGGCTTCGTCGGCCACGGCTCGCACCCGGACGTGCTGGCCGCCGCGGGCGCGGAATCGGCCGACATGCTGATCGCCGTCACCCTGTTCGACGAGGTCAACATGGTCGCCTGCGAGGTGGCGAACTCGCTGTTCAACGTGCCGACCAAGATCGCCCGCATCCGCTCCCAGGCCTATCTGCAGCCGCACTACATGGACCTGTTCTCGCGCGACCACATGGCGATAGACGTCATCATCTCGCCGGAGCTGGAGGTCGGCGAGATGGTGCTGAAGCGCATCGCCATGCCGGGCGCCACCGACGTGGTCGCCTTCGGCAACGGCAAGATCGCCATGGTCGCCATCGAGTGCCTGGAAGAATGCCCGATCGTCGACACGCCGCTGATGCAGCTGACCGAGCTGTTCCCGGACTTGAACGCCACCGTCGTCGGCGTCTCGCGCGCCGGCAAGCTCACCGTGCCGCATTCGGCCGACCAGCTCCAGGCCGGCGACCTCGCCTATGTCGTCGCCGCCAAGGACCATGTGCGGCGCACGCTCGGCCTGTTCGGCCATGACGAGCAGGAGGCGACGCGCATCGTCATCGCCGGCGGCGGCAATATCGGCCTCTACGTCGCCCGCACCATCGAGGATCGCAAGGGCCGCACGCGGGTCAAGATCGTCGAGGCAGACCGCGAGCGCGCCGCCAACGCCGCCGAGGAGCTGGACAGGACGGTCGTGCTGCGCGGCAGCGCCCTCGACCAGAAGATCATGATGGAGGCGGGAATAGCCGACGCCGACCTGATGATCGCGCTGACCAACGACGACCAGGTCAACATCCTGTCCGGCGTGCTGGCCAAGCGCCTGGGCTGCAAGGCCAACATGGCGCTGCTCAACAACCCCGCCTATCACGAGTTCGCCGACTCGCTCGGCATCGACGCCTTCGTCAACCCGCGCGCGGTGACGATCTCGCGCATCCTCCAGCACGTCCGGCGCGGGCGCATCCGCGCCGTCCATTCCGTGCAGCAGGGCGCGGCCGAGGTGATCGAGGCCGAGGCGCTGGAGACCTCGCCCCTCGTCGGCCAGCCGCTGCGCGACCTCGACCTGCCGGAAGGCATGCGCTTCGGGGCGATCCTGCGCGGCGGCGCGGTGCTCAACCCCGACGGCTCGCTCGTCATCAAGCCGAAGGACCGGGTGGTGATCTTCGCCCGCGCCAACGTGGTGCGCCAGGTCGAGCAGATGTTCCGCGTCAGCCTCGAATTCTTTTGACAGGCGCGCCTCGCGGCTGGCATGCCGCGACGGGACGAGCAGGAGCCGGAGAGGGGACCCATGCCGCGCATTGCCTATGTCAACGGGCGCTATCTGCCGCACGCGAGGGCCGGCATCCATGTCGAGGACCGCGGCTACCAGTTCGCCGACGGCGTCTACGAGGTCTGCCAGATCGCCGGCGGCACGATCATCGACATCACCCGCCATCTCGACAGGCTGGACCGCTCGCTGGGCGAATTGCGCATGAGCTGGCCGATCGCCCGGCGCGCGCTGGAGGCGGTGATCGCCGAGACCGCGCGCCGCAACCGGGTGCGCGACGGGATGGTCTACATCCAGGTCACGCGCGGGGCCGCGCCGCGCGATCATGTCTTCCCGCCCGAGGGCACGCGCCCGTCGCTGGTGGTGACGGCCAAGCGCATCGACCCGGCCAAGGCCGAGGCGCGCGCGGCGGCCGGAGTCAAGGTCGTCACCGTGCCCGACAATCGCTGGCAGCGCGTCGACATCAAGACCGTCGGCCTCCTGCCCAACGTGCTCGCCCGCCAGCAGGCGAAGGAGGCGGGCGCCGGCGAGGCGTGGTTCGTCGACGCGCAAGGCATGGTCACGGAAGGCGCGGCCACCAACGCCTGGATCGTCACCGGCGACGGCAGGCTGGTGACGCGCCACGCCGACTTCTCCATCCTGCGCGGCGTCACCCGCACGACGCTTCTCGAGGCGGCGGCGAGGCTCGGGCTTACGGTCGAGGAGCGCGCCTTCTCGGTCGACGAGGCCAGGGAAGCGGCCGAAGCCTTCATCTCCGGCGCGACGACGGTGGTGACGCCCGTCATCGCCATCGACGGCGCGCCGGTGGGCGACGGCAGGCCCGGCAAGACCGCTCTTGCGCTGCGCGCGACATTTTTTGACGTTGCGGAAAAGATGCCAGCCTGATAACCGCGAAGCGTGTGCGCATGACGACTCGTTTGTTTACGTTCGGATGGAACGTTGGTCTGCGCGCTTGACAGGGCAGGGCCGAATAGGCGCTATTAACCGCACACCGTTGGGATCGGCGAAAGACAAGAAAAATGGCGGAACGGACGCAAAATCTCCAGGACGTGTTCCTGAATTCTGTTCGCAAGAGCAAGAACCCTCTTACGATCTTCCTCGTCAACGGCGTCAAGCTCACGGGCGTGGTCACGTCGTTCGACAATTTCTGCGTCCTGCTGCGCCGCGACGGTCATTCGCAGCTTGTCTACAAGCACGCGATCTCGACGATCATGCCGAGCCAGCCGGTCCAGCTTTTCGACGTTGAAGACAAGGACGCCTGATTGAAGCGATCCGCACGGGCAGGAGGCGCGCCACGCCAGCCTGAAAAGGCAGGCGGCGATCCCGCCGGCGGCAGCGCCGCGACCGCGCGCGCCGCGATCATCGTTCCCGTCCTCACCCGCCAGCCGCGCACCAGCGCCGAGGATGCACGCCCGCGCATGACGCGCTCGCCGCAGGCGCGGCTCGACGAGGCGGTCGGCCTCGCCGGCGCCATCGAGCTCGATGCCGTCCTCGCCGAAATCGTCACCGTGGCGGACCCACGGCCGGCGACGCTTCTGGGCACCGGCAAGCTCGACGACCTCGCGGCCATCGTCAAGGAACGCGAGATCGAGCTCGTCTTCGTCGACCACCCGCTGACGCCGGTGCAGCAGCGCAACCTCGAGAAGACGCTCAATGCCAAGGTGCTCGACCGCACCGGCATCATCCTCGAGATCTTCGGCCGGCGCGCCCGCACCCGCGAGGGCGCGCTCCAGGTCGAGCTCGCCCATCTCGAATACCAGCGCGGCCGCCTCGTCAGGAGCTGGACCCACCTCGAGCGCCAGCGCGGCGGCGCCGGCTTCCTCGGCGGCCCCGGCGAAACCCAGATCGAGGCCGACCGGCGCATCCTCCAGGACAAGATCGTCAAGCTGAAGCGCGAGCTGGAAACCGTGCGCCGCACCCGCGACCTGCACCGGGCCAAGCGGCGCAAGGTGCCGTATCCGATCATCGCCATCGTCGGCTACACCAATGCCGGCAAGTCGACCCTGTTCAACCGCATGACCGGCGCGGGCGTGCTGGCCGAGGACATGCTGTTCGCGACGCTCGACCCGACGTTGCGGCGCGTGCGCCTGCCGCACGGCACGCTCGTCATCCTGTCTGACACGGTGGGCTTCATCTCCGACCTGCCGACCCATCTCGTCGCCGCCTTCCGCGCGACGCTGGAGGAGGTGGTCGAGGCCGACCTCGTCATCCACCTGCGCGACATCTCCGATCCCGACACGGCGGCGCAGGCCGAAGACGTGACGCGCATCCTGCGCGATCTCGGCGTCGACGCGCAGGACGAGAAGCGGGTGATCGAGGTCTGGAACAAGGTCGACCTTCTCGATCCGTCCGACCGCGAGCGTCTGCTCGAAACCGGGGGCGGGCGCCCGCCCGTGGCGATCTCGGCGGCGACGGGCGAAGGGGTGGACAAGCTCGCCGCACTCGTCGAGGAACGCATCGCCGGCACGCTGGCGACGGTGAAGGTGCGCCTCTCGCCGGAACGGGCCGGCGAGGTCGACTGGCTCTACCGCAACGGCGACGTGCTGTCGCGCAAGGACCGCGACGACGGCGGCGTCGACCTGACCATCCGCGCGACGGAAGCCGTGCGCGACGACATCACGGCGCGCTTCGGCAAGAGCGCGCGGTAGGCGGAAACGCCGCCCCCTCACGGCCCTTCGGGCCACCTCTCCCCAGAGGGGAGAGGAAAAGCTGCCGCGATTTGCTTGTCCAGCTTGGGCTTTCCTCTCCCCTCTGGGGAGAGGTGGCGAGCGTAGCGAGCCGGTGAGGGGCGGCGCTGCCTTCGCCGTGCTATTCTCCCTTCTTCGCCTCCTGCCACTTCGCCTCCATCTCGTCGAGGCTGGCGTCATCCAGCGTCCGGCCCTCGGCCGTCAGCGCGGTTTCGACATGGTGGAAGCGGCGGGCGAACTTGGCGTTGGTGCGGCGTAGCGCGTCCTCGGCATCGATGCCGAGATGGCGGCCGAAATTGACCAGCGCGAACAGGACGTCGCCGAACTCATCGGCGATCTTGTCCCTGCCGGTTTCGTTGTCCGTCTCGCCCATCGCTTCCCGCAGCTCGCCGATCTCCTCCTCGATCTTGTCGAGGATCGGCCGCGCCTCCTTCCAGTCGAAGCCGACGCGGGCCGCCTTCTGCTGGAGCTTCAGCGCCCGCGTCAGCGCCGGATGCGCGTGCGGGATGCCATCGAGAAAACCCTTGCCGTGGTCTTCCGGCGAAAGGCCGCGCGCCAGCCGCGCCGCGCGCTTCTCGGCCTTTTCCTCGGCCTTGATCCTTTCCCACATGCCCTTGGCCATGCCGGCCGAGCGCGCCGCTTCATCGCCGAAGACGTGGGGGTGGCGGCAGATCATCTTTTTCGTGATCGCCTCGACCACGTCGGGGAAGGCGAACTCGCCTTGTTCCTCAGCCATCCGGGCGTGGAACACGACCTGAAGCAGCAGGTCGCCGAGCTCGTCGCGCAGATCGTCCATGTCGACGCGCTCGACGGCGTCGGCCACCTCGTAGGCTTCCTCGATCGTGTAGGGGACGATGGTGGAGAAATCCTGCTCCACGTCCCACGGACAGCCGGTGTCGGGGTGGCGCAGCGCGGCCATGATTTCGAGGAGCCGCGAAATGTCCCTGGACGGAACCATGAAAAAAACCTCTCGGGAAGCGAACGGTCCCGAGAGGTAGAGGCAGATGGCGGCGATGTCTATCGCCGCATGAGACAAGCGATCAGAAGAACGCCTGGATGCCCGTCTGCGCCCGGCCGAGGATCAGCGCGTGGACGTCATGCGTGCCCTCATAGGTGTTGACCGTCTCGAGGTTCTGCGCGTGGCGCATCACGTGGTACTCGACCTGGATGCCGTTGCCGCCGTGCATGTCGCGGGCCTGCCGGGCGATGTCGAGCGCCTTGCCGCAATTGTTGCGCTTGACGAGCGAGATCATCTCGGGCGCGAACCTGCCCTCGTCCATCAGCCTGCCGACGCGCAGGGACCCCTGAAGGCCGAGCGCGATCTCGGTCTGCATGTCGGCGAGCTTCTTCTGGTAGAGCTGAGTGCCGGCGAGCGGCTTGTTGAACTGCTTGCGGTCGAGGCCGTACTGGCGGGCGCGGAACCAGCAATCCTCGGCCGCGCCCAGCGCGCCCCAGGAAATGCCGTAGCGGGCGCGGTTCAAGCAGCCGAACGGACCCTTGAGGCCCGATACGTTGGGCAGCAGCGCATCCTCGCCGACCTCGACATTGTCCATCACGATCTCGCCGGTGATCGAGGCGCGCAACGAGAGCTTGCCGCCGATCTTCGGCGCGGAGAGGCCCTTCATGCCCTTTTCCAGCACGAAGCCACGGATCTGGTTGTCATGCGCGGCCGATTTCGCCCACACCACGAACACGTCGGCGATCGGCGCGTTGGAGATCCACATCTTGGAGCCGGTGAGGCGGTAGCCGCCCGCGGTCTTCTCGGCACGGGTCTTCATGCCGCCGGGATCGGAGCCGGCATCCGGCTCGGTCAGGCCGAAGCAGCCGATGAACTCGCCGGAAGCGAGCTTCGGCAGGTACTTCTTGCGCTGCTCCTCGCTGCCATAGGCGAAGATCGGATGCATGACGAGCGAGGACTGGACGCTCATCATCGAGCGGTAGCCCGAGTCGATGCGCTCGACCTCGCGCGCGACCAGCCCGTAAGAGACGTAGCCCGCGGCCGCGCCGCCATATTCCTCGGGAATGGTGACGCCGAGGAGGCCGGCCTCGCCCATCTCGCGGAAGATGGCTGGGTCGGTCTTCTCGTCGAGATAGGCGTCCTGCACGCGCGGGGCCAGTTTCTCGGCGGCGAAGGCGGCGGCCGAGTCGCGGATCAGCCGCTCGTCCTCGGTCAACTGGTCGTCGAGCAGGAACGGATCGTCCCACGCGAACGGCTTCATGCCTGAATCGGCTCCGGCCATAATCGTCTTCCTCCATCTCGGGTTTCGCCATCGCCCTAACACGTGGCGAAGCCCGCCGCCAGCAAGCAATAATCGCATGGTAATGAGGATTACTCATGATACAGTCGCGGTCATGCGCTACGCTTATATCCCGACGATCAACGAGCTCCACGCCTTCTGCGCCTGCGCCCGCACCGGCTCGGCGACACGCGCGGCGAGCGAATTGAACCTGACGCAGAGTGCGGTCAGCCGCTCGCTCGGCACGCTGGAGGACCGGCTGGGCGTCAGGCTGTTCCACCGGGTCAAGCAGCGGCTGGTGCTGTCGGAGGCCGGACGCGCCTTCCGCCGCGAGGCCGACGGCATCCTCGCCGATCTCGGCCAGGCGGCGATGACGGTGATGGCGTTCGGCGGCCATTCCAAGGTGCTGCGCCTTGCCGTCCTGCCCACCTTCGCCAAGATCTGGCTGACGCCGCGGCTGAAGGATTTTCGCGCGCTCGTGCCCGAAATCACCTTCGACATCGTCTCGCGGCTGGAGCCCGTCGATTTCGAGGCCGATCCGTTCGACGCCGCCATCCAGCGTTCCGACATGCTGCCGGCCAATGCCGAGCTGGTGCCGTTGATGGACGAGCGGCTCGTCGTCGTCGCCGCGCCGGGCCTCACGGGCGCGCGCGGCGGGCTGGCCGACGGGGAGCTGGCGCGCCTGCCGCTCCTGCAGCAGACGACGCGGCCGAACCTGTGGCTCGACTGGTTCCGCGACGCCGGGATCGACGCGCGCTCGGTGCTGCGCGGCGACCGCTTCGAGCAGTTTGACATGGTCATCGTCGCCGCCATCTCCGGGCTCGGCATCGCGCTGGTGCCGGAGGTGCTCGCCGAGGGCGAGATCGCCGCCGGGCGGCTGGTGCGGGCCTCGGAACGGCGGCTGGTGGTCGGCGAGCCCTATTCGCTGATCTATCCGGCCCGCAGCGCCGAGATCGCCGGCTTTGCCGCGTTCCGCGACTGGCTGGCCGGATTCGGCCCGGCGACGTGAACGTCACTTATGACAGTCGCAGCCAGTCGTCGGCGAAGTCGATCCGGCCGAGACCGGCGAAGCGGCGCAGCCGCTCCAGCTCGGCCCCGAGCTTGGCGAGCAGCGCCTTCGACGGCTTCACGCCCGCTTCCGGCCAGAACGCGCGCACGACGAGCGCGTCGCGCTCGCGCTCGGCCTTGACGTCGATGCGCCCGGCCATGCGCTCGCCGCGCAGCACGGGATAGACGTAGTAGCCATATTGCCGCTTCGCCTCCGGCACGAAGATCTCGATGCGGTAGGAGAAGCCGAACAGCCGCTCCATCCGCGCCCGGTCGCGCATCAGCGGGTCGAACGGGCTGACGATGCGCACCTTGTCGGGCGGGGCAGGGGCATCGAGCGCGGCCTCGGCCATGCCGGGCAGGGCGAAGGCGGCGCGCGGCTTGCCCCCGTCGACGGTCTCGACCCTGACCGGCGTCAGCTCGGCGCGGTTCCGCGCGATCCATTCGTCGACCTCCTGCGGCGTCAGCAGCGCCCAGAAGCCGGCGATCTCGCCGCGCGTGGCGAAGCCGAGACGGGTCAGCGCCTGCCGGCAGGCCCAGTCGACGAACGCGTCGTGATCGACCTCGGCGGAAAAATGCTCCGGCGGGATGACCCGCTCCGCAAGGTCGTAAACCTTCTGGAAGCCCTCGCGCCGGGCGATCGCCAGTTCGCCGGTGCGCCACATATATTCGAGCGCCGCCTTGGACGGATGCCAGTCCCACCAGCCGCTGCCCGGCTTGTCGCCCTCGAAGTCGCGCGCCATCGCCGGGCCGTCGCGGGCGATGCGGTCATTGACGCGGGCGATGTCGAGGTCGAAATCCTCGGCCCCGAAATGGCTTTTCCAGCGGCTGCGCAGCCGCGCCTTCTCCCGGGCGAAGCGATGCTTCCAATAGGGAAAGAAGCTCGCGGGGATGATCGAGGCGTCATGCGTCCAGTTCTCGAACAGGCTCCTGTCCTTCTCGATGAGTGCCGAAAGGTCCGTTCGGCGATAGCCCGTACCGCGCGAGAACAGGATGTGGTGATGCGCGCGCTCCAGCACGTTGACGCTGTCGACCTGGACGAAGCCGAGGTCGTTGATCGTGCGCAGCAGCTGCGGCCGGCGCATCGCGCCCCCGGTGCCCCCTGTGCCGCCGCCGAGGCCGCTGAGCGCGATGAGGTGATGGCGGGCCTTGAGGTTGGGAATCGTCGTCATGGCCTTAAGCTATGCGATGTTCCCTTTATGTACACCCGAAAACCACTCAGCAACCGCGAAAGCGGGCAGGGCGCTTTTCGCGGAAGGCGGCGCGGCCCTCGGCGTAGTCGGCGCTCTCGAACGTGATGTCGCCGAGGGTCGAGGCGTGGACGGCATCGGCCGGGTCGGCGCTCAGGACGGCGCGGATCGACGCCTTGGACGCGCGGATCGAAAGCGGCGCGTTGGCGGCGATGGTCGCGGCGAGCTCGTCGGCGCGCGCGAAAAGCCCGCCGGTCTCGACGATCTCGAGCAGGAATCCGGCATCGAGCGCGGCCCGCGCGTCGAGGCGGGCGGCTGAATAGGTCATGTATTTCGCCACCTGCGGCCCGACCGCGTGGACGATGTCGGCCATGGCGTCGACCGGATAGGCGAGGCCGAGCTTCGCCGCCGGCACGCTGAACAGGGCCTCAGTCGAGGCGATCCGGATGTCGCAGCCGGTGGCAATGCCGAAGCCGCCGCCGAAGCAGATGCCGCCGATGGCGGCGATGGTCGGCACCGGGCAGTCGCGGATCGCGGCGAAGGCGGCCGAATTCTCCGCCTCGTAGCGGCGCGCGCTCTGCGCATTGCCGCGCACGGTCTCGAACTCGCCGATGTCGGCCCCGGCGCAGAAATCGCCGCCCGCGCCGCGCAGGACGACGGCGCGCACCGACGCGTCCCCGGCAAGGCCGTGGAACAGCACCGCCATCTCGCGCCACATGCCTTGAGTCATCGCGTTCTTGCGTGCAGGGCGGTCGATGGTGAGGGTGACGACGCCGTCGCCGCGATCCGTTTTCAGGAAACCCGTTTGCCCGTTTTCGCTGATCATCGCTGCATCGATCCTATTGAAAGCACGTTAAACAAAATGCGGTTTGGTTGACTGCGGTTTTGGATTATGGTTCGCCCTGCGCGGAAGCAAGGCGTTTGAGCGAGAAGGAAGCACCCGATGAGCGGCGCAAACGCGGCCAGGCACAATTCGGTCAAGCCGGTCGACCCGATCTGGAGCGCGGTGAGGCGCGAAGCGACGGAAGCGGTGGAGAACGATCCGCTGCTCGCCGCCTTCCTCTATGCCACGGTGCTCAACCACGACAGGCTGGAGGACGCCGTCATCCACCGCCTCGCCGAGCGGCTCGACCATCCCGACCTCGGCGCCGACCTGATCCGCCAGACCTATCAGGCGATGCTGCGCGACGAGCCCGAATGGGGCACGACGGTGCGCATCGACATCCAGGCCTATTACGACCGCGACCCGGCCTGCGACCGCTTCCTGATGCCGATCCTCTATTTCAAGGGCTTCCACGCCATCCAGACCCATCGGCTCGCCCATTGGCTGTGGAACAACGGACGCAAGGATTTCGCGCTCTACCTGCAAAGCCGCTCCTCGGCCATCTTCCAGACCGACATCCACCCGGCGGCCCACATGGGCAAGGGCATCTTCATCGACCATGCCACCGGCCTCGTCATCGGCGAGACGGCGCGGGTGGGCGACAACGTCTCCATCCTCCACGGCGTCACGCTCGGCGGCACTGGCAAGGCGGCGGGCGACCGCCACCCCAAGATCGGCAACGGCGTGCTGATCGGGGCGGGCGCGACGATCCTCGGCAACATCGAGGTCGGTTTCTGCTCGCGCGTCGCGGCGGGCTCGGTGCTCCTGCAATCGGTACCGAACAACCGCACCGTCGCCGGCGTGCCGGCGCGGATCGTCGGCGAGACGGGCTGCGACGAGCCCTCGCGCGCCATGGACCAGCTCCTGAGCGGCGAAGGCTGAGCCGGCTGCTCTGGCGCCGGGCATGGCCCCGTGGATCGCCCCGTACGCGGGGTGCGAAAGGCCGCGCGCGGGGTTTACATGGCCGCGCAAGGCATGCCACATGCGCCCTCCGATCATCCAGCCGCCCCGGAGAACAGGTTTGAAACCCGACGAAATCAGGAAGCTCGACGCCTACTTCAAGCGTACGTTCCAGAACCCGCAGCTTCAGGTCAAGGCGCGGCCGCGCAAGGACGATTCGTGCGAGCTCTATCTCGGCGAGGAGTTCCTCGGCATCATCTTCAAGGACGATGACGACGGCGACCTGTCCTACAATTTCTCGATGGCGATCCTCGACGTCGACCTCGAATAGACGGGCCTGCCAGCCGCCCGCGCCGCATTTGGCGGGCGGCGGCGCTTTCGTGCTATGGATCGGCCGGTGGCGCGTTCTTTCGAGTCGGTGAATGCCTGTGCAGCGATCCACGAGCGGCAGACCGCGCCTTGACGTCATCGACCTTTCGCGCGGCGTCGCGCTCGTCGCGATGGCGATCTACCACTTCGCCTGGGATCTCGAATTCTTCGGCTACGCGCCGCCGGGCATGACCGCCGAGGGCGGCTGGAAGCTGTTCGCCCGCTGCATCGCCTCGAGCTTCCTCTTCCTCGTCGGCGTCAGCCTGTGGCTGGCGCATGCGCGCGGGATGCGCTGGCGCCCGTTCCTGAAGCGGCTCGCCATGGTCGCCGCCGCCGCTGCCGCGATCTCGCTGGCGACATGGCTCGCCGTGCCGGGCGGCTTCATCTTCTTCGGCATCCTTCACCAGATCGCGCTCGCCAGCCTCCTCGGCCTCGCTTTCCTGCGCCTGCCGGCATGGGCGACGCTCATTGTGGCCGTGCTGGTCGCCGCCGCGCCGCATTTCCTGCGCAGCGATTTCTTCGACCATCCGGCCCTGTGGTGGGTGGGGCTTTCGAGCGCCAATCCGCGCTCCAACGACTATGTGCCGCTGTTCCCGTGGTTTTCGGCGGTGCTCACCGGCATCGCCGCGGCGCGCATCGCCGATAAGGCCGGCCTGTTCGCCCGGCTGGGCGACGTTTCCCTGTCCGGCTGGTCGCGGCCGCTGCGCTTCGCCGGCCGCCACAGCCTCGCGGTCTACCTCATCCATCAGCCGGTGCTGATCGGCGCGCTCTGGCTATTCGCGCAGGTCGCGCCGGCCGGCGAAGCGCAGCGCGAGACGCAGTTCACCCGCGCCTGCGCCGTGCAATGCGAGGCGACGCACGACGCCGCTTTCTGCGGCCATTACTGCCTCTGCGTGCTGGGTGACCTCTCGGCGGAAGGGCTGTTCGACGAGGTCTATGCCGGCACGCAAGGGCCGCAGGCGACAGCGCGCTTGCATGAGATCGTCTCGGCATGCACTTTCGAGGCGGAAACGTCCGGCGCGCAGGAGGAGGGGCAATGAGCACGATCGACGACAGGCCGAACACGCTTCCCTGGCCGCCGATGATCTACGTGGCGGCCGCGGCGCTCGCCCTCATCCTCAACTGGCTCGTTCCGCTGCCGTGGATTCCGGGCCCCTTCGGCGAGTTCCTGTTCGCGGTCGGCTGGCTGGTAGTCGCCGGCGCGCTCGCCATCGATGTCGCCGCCATGCGCGCGATGCGCCGCGCCCGCACCACGATCATGCCCAACAGGGGGAGCGATCATCTGGTGGTGAGCGGTCCGTTCTCCTTCACCCGCAACCCGATCTATGTCGGCAACACCATGCTGATGATCGGCATCGGCCTGATCGCCGGGATCGTCTGGTTCCTGCTGCTGGCGCCGGTCGCCGCCTACGCGACGACAAAGCTCGCCATCGAGCGCGAGGAGCGGCATCTCGAAGCCCGCTTCGGCAAGAAGTATCGCGATTACCGCAAGAAGGTGCGCCGCTGGATATGAGGAGCGGAAGGCGCGTCGCCGCTCTCAGGTGTTGACGCCCAGCTCCACCAGCCGCTCGACGCAGGCTTCCTCGGCATTGTCGAGCTCCGCCAGCGTCTCCTCAAGATCGCGGCGCTTCTGGCGCAGGTCGTCGCGCTTCTCCTCGATGCGCTTGATCATGAGCTTCAACTGGCCGACCTCGCCGGGCGGCTCGCGGTACATCTGGATGATCTCGCGGATCTCGTTGATCGAGAAGCCGAGGCGCTTGCCGCGCATGATCTGCTTGACGAGGTGCCGGTCGGACGGGCGGAACAGCCGCGTGCGCCCGCGCCGGACCGGGGCGATCAGCCCCTCGTCCTCGTAGAAGCGCAGCGTGCGCGTCGAGATGTCGAACTCGCGGGTGAGTTCGGTGATGGTGTAATATTCCCGCATGGCGGCATCCCGTCATGAATCTGTTACACGATTTGGCACGGCATTTACGTAAAAGTCAATTCGCACGTTGCCGGAAGGGAAATGGGCGGGGGATAAGGCGCGCGGCAGGGCGGTGAGGCGCGGCGCGAAGGTCGAAATCCGGCAGCCGCGGCCCGTCACATCAGGCCGAACCACCAGGTCGCGAGGCCGAGGAAGGCGAAGAAGCCGACGACGTCGGTGATCGTGGTGACGAACACGGCCGAGGCCACGGCCGGGTCGGCGCCGAAGCGGTCGAGCAGCAGCGGGATCAGGATGCCGGCGAGCGCGGCCACCAGCATGTTGATGACCATCGCCGTGGCGATGATGCCGCCCAGATGCGGATTGTCGAACCACAGGCCGGCGACGATGCCGATCAGCGTGGCGAAGATCGCCCCGTTCAGCAGGCCGACGCCGATCTCGCGGCGGATGATGCGCCCGGCATTGTAGATGTCGAGGTCCTTGGTGGCGAGCGCGCGCACCGTCACCGTCATCGTCTGCGAGCCGGCGTTGCCGCCCATGCCGGCGACGATGGGCATCAGGATGGCGAGCGCCACGATCTCCTGGATCGTGGCGTCGAACAGGCCGATCACCGAGGCGGCGAGGAAGGCCATGACAAGGTTGACCATCAGCCACGGCACGCGCGAGCGCGCGGCGGCGAGCACGGTGTCCGACAGCTCCTCGTCGCCGACGCCGCCGAGGCGCATCAAATCCTCCTCGGCTTCCTGCTGGATGACGTCGACCACGTCGTCGATGGTCAGCACGCCGACGAGGCGCTCGTTCTCGTCAACCACGGCGGCCGAGAGAAGGTCGTACTGCTCGAATTCGTGCGCGGCGTCCTCCTGGTCCATCGTCACCGGGATCGCATGTCGCGTCTCGTGCATGATGTCCTCGATCTTCACGCCGCGCTGGGTGCGCAGGATGCGATTGAGGTCGACGGCCCCGAGCAGGCGGAACGTCGGGTCGATGACGAAGATCTGGCTGAAGGTGTCGGGGAGGTTCCTGTCCTCGCGCATGTAGTCGATGGTCTGGCCCACGGTCCAGAACGGCGGCACCGCGACGAACTCGGTCTGCATGCGCCGGCCGGCGCTCTCGTCGGGATAGTCGAGCGCGCGGCGCAGCCGAATGCGCTCGGTGAACGGCAGCCTGGCGAGGATCGCCTCGCGATCCTCGTCGTCGAGGTCCTCGAGGATGTAGACCGCGTCGTCGGAATCGAGCTCCTGCACCGCCTGGGCGATCTGGTCGTCGGGCATGGACTCGACGATGTCGAGGCGGATCGCCTCGTCGACCTCGGTCAGCGCCGAGAAGTCGAAATCCTTGCCCATCAGCTCGACGAGGGCGTGGCGCTGCTCCGGCAGGAGCGCCTCGAGCAGGTCGCCGACTTCCGATTCGTGCAGCGCGCCGACGTCGCGGCGCAGCGTCAGCGTGTCGCGATCCGCGATCGCCGCGCCGATATGGGCGAGGAAAGCGGAGCGCACCACGCCGCTGTCGTCGTAGATGGTGTTCGCCGCTGCCTCGCTTGCGGCGCTGCCGTCGTCGCGGGGAGGGGTGTCCGATCCGGGCGGCGGGTCATGCGGTTCGTCCAAGATCGCCTCCCTTGCCGGTTCGGTTCAAGCTATTGGTTCAGGCCACTAGCCCGAGTTGATGACGAACGCAAAACGATTCGCGCCGGTTTTCGCTCCAGCAACGCCTTATGTGTCGCACAGGTTGCGGATGCTCGCCTCAGACGGCGGCGAGACCGGCCCTGAAGCGCCTGGCGTTGCCGGCATAGCCGAGCGCCGACATCTTCAGCCGCTCGGCCGAGGCGGCGTCGAGCTCGCGCACCGCGCGCGCCGGCGAGCCGACGATCAGCGAGTTGTCGGGGAACACCTTGCCCTCGGTTACGAGCGCGCCGGCCCCGACGAGGCAGTTGTTGCCGATCTTCGCGCCGTTGAGGACGATGGCGCCCATGCCGATCAGCGTGTTGTCGCCGACCGTGCAGCCATGCAGGATCGCCCGGTGGCCGATGGTGCAATTCTCGCCCACGGTCAGGGGAAAGCCCATATCCGTGTGCATCATGGTGTGCTCCTGCACGTTGGAGCTGGCGCCGATGGTGATTCTCTCATTGTCCCCGCGCAGCACCGCGCCGAACCAGATGCCGACGTCGCGGCCGAGCGAGATCTTGCCGATGACATGGGCATCGGGGGCGATCCACACGCTATCGGGATCGTCGAGATGCGGCGCAACCCCGTCGAGCGAATAAACCGGCATGTCCTGTCCTCCTGTTCGGCTGCCTGAAGCGGGTCGCGATCTTTCAGATCGCTCCTTGCGCTTCAGGCTTTTGTTCTTGCGCATGTCTTTGTCCCGAAACCGGTTCCCACTTTCGGGGGACATGCCTATCCATAGAAGCGCCCTGCGCCGGAAGGCAAGGGCAAGGCGCGCGCCGGCGCCGGCATTTACCCGGCATTTACCATACGACCCCATTGTCGGTTGCCGATACGGAGGTGCGGACGTGCCATCGCCAGCCATCATCGACGCCGAGGACAGCGCTCCCCTGACCGTGAGGACGGGGTTCGCGCTCCGGCTGTTCTACGTCTTCGGCCTGCTCGCGCTTGCCTCGGCCGCGATCGGCCTGGCGGGGAAGTGGGCGGGCCAGTCCATCGCCATGGGCGGACACACCGATTCCAGGACCGTGCGCGAAATCGTCATCGGCGACGACGTGGTCAACGTGCCCGACAACATGATCCGCTTCGAGAAGGCGCGGCAGGACGGCGCGGCCGCCCGCCTCGATCTCTATGTGCGCTGGCCGCAGATGGACGGCTACAGCGCCGAGGCCAGCGACGCCTTCAACCATGTCGGCGGCAAGCGGAGCATCCTGTTCATTTCGTTGGAGCCGCGGATGATGTCGCGCGACATGAGCAGCCGCTACGCGCCGATCTACGGCAACCTGATCGAGCATGAATCCCGGCCCGGCCCGGCGGGCCTGCGCATCCACCGCTTCACCGAGGCATCCGGCTATGTCGACGAGGTGCTGGCGGTGGCGGAAGAGCCCGGCGCGGAGCCGTTCGTCATGCGCTGCCTCGCCGGCGCCGCCGCGAAGGAATCGCTCGCCCCGTGCGAGCGCGACATCCATATCGGCAAGGATCTGAGCCTTTCCTACCGCATGCCGCCGGAGCTGGCGGGCGAGTGGCGGGCGGTCGAGGCGAAGGTGCGCGACATGGCGGGCCGCTTCCTGCGCGGCACCGGCAACCGCTGAGCAAGGGCGCTAGAGCATTTTGCAGTCAAGTGGAATCACTTGACGTCGCATAAATGCGGCAAAACAAACAGATAGAGCGGCAGCCCGGATTTATCCGGGCGTCCGCCGCTCTAGGGCGCGCGGCAGCCCTTTTCCTTCTCGACGCGCACGATCCGGTCGATGTTGGCCTGCTCGTGCTTATTGAAGCGCAGCTTTGCAGTGTCGTTGACGAAGCAGTCGGAATTGTCGAACTCCGCCTTCGCCGCCTGCGTTTTGAAGCAGTAGCCGTTGTCGTTGTAGATCGAATTGCGCACGTACCAGAGGTTCTGGCACGAGAGCGTCCGCAGATCCTCGCGGGAGAAGGTCTCCTGGTGCGTGCAGCCGGTTTGGCCGAGATTCTCGAAACAGGCCGCCGACGCGGTCGCGGGAAGGGCAAGAAACAGAATTGCTGCTGCAACGACGCGCATGACGCTCTCTCCATCGTTCGAACCGGCGGCACGATGCGCGAGCCCGGCCGCGCCACCATAGATCATTTTCCCGCCGGACAGAATCGTCCCGCACCGCATGAGATGCGGCTCAGACCTCGACCTTCTGCCGCACGCGCGCCTCTTCGCCGAACACCTTGAGATAGCGGGCGATCTCGGCCGGGTCGCCGGTCGCCTTCTCCGGGTTGTCGGACAGCTTCACCGCCGGGCGGCCGTTGGCGCTCGTCACCTTGCAGACGAGCGAGATCGCCTTCAACGCGTCGTTGCGATCCGGGGCGCAATCCTTGAAATCGTTGGTCAGATTGGTGCCCCAGCCGAACGACATGCGCACCTTTCCGCGGAAATGGCTGTACGCGTCGACGATGGTGTCGACGTCGAGGCCGTCGGAGAAGATCAGCAGCTTTTCGCGCGGGTCGCGGCCGTGCTCGCGCCACCATTCGACGATGCGCTCGCCGCCCTCGATGGGCGGGGCGCTGTCCGGGCGGAAGCCCGTCCAGTCCGCCACCCAGTCGGGCGCGTCGCGCAGGAACGAGGCGGTGCCGAAGGCGTCGGGCAGCACGATCAAGAGGTTGCCGCCGTAATAGCGCTGCCAGTCCTGCAGCACGCGATAGGGCGAAGTGCGCAGCTCCGCGTCCGAGGTGGTCAGCGCCGCCAGCACCATCGGCAGCTCGTGCGCGTTGGTGCCGAGCGCCTCGAGATCAGTGTCCATGGCCAAGAGCACGTTCGACGTGCCGGTGAAGGAGGCGCCGATGCCTTCCTTCAGCGCCTCGACGCACCAGCGCTGCCACAGGAAGGAATGGCGGCGGCGCGTGCCGAAGTCGGAAATGCGCAGGTCAGGATATCTCTTCAGCTTCTCGACCTTCTCCCACACCTTGGCCTTGGCCCTCGCATAGGTGACGTCGAGCGCGAACGGCCCCATCGACTTCAGCGCCGCCCGGCTGCGCAGCTCGTTGATGATCGCCAGCGCCGGGATCTCCCACATCGTGGTGTCGTGCCAGCGGCCGTGGAAATGCAGCTCGTACTGCCCGTCGCGCTTCTCGAGCTCGTATTCGGGCAGACGGAAATTCTCCAGCCAGGCGAGGAAATCGGGCTCGAAGATCTGCTTGCGGCCGTAGAAGGTGTTACCCGCCAGCCAGATCATCTCCTTCTTGGTGAAGCGCAGCGTGCGCGCGTGGTCGAGCTGGGCGCGCAGCTCCTGCTCGTCGATCTCGTCGGCGAGCCGCACCGAGGTCGCGCGGTTGATCAGCGAGAAGGTGGCGTCCACGTCGCGATAGACACCCCAGATCATCTGCAGCATCAGGAGCTTGTAGAAATCCGTGTCGAGCAGGCTGCGCACGATCGGATCGAGCTTCCAGGTGTGGTTGTAGACCCTGCGGGCGATGTCGGTCTTCGGCATGTTCCTGCGCCTCGGCTAAAATGGCGCGCAAGCGGACCGGAAGAGGGACCGCTTGTCAATCTGGCAAGCGGCCGGGCCGGCGACAATCTCTTGCGCCAGCCGGATGGGAATTTGGAAGCGGCTGGCGGCTATTTGCCGACGAGAACGAGCGTCCTGCCGTTCTCGTCGAGGATCGCCAGCATGCCGTCCTTGCCCGGGCGCCAGCTTTTGGCCTTCTCGAAGGCGTCGAACAGCGCCCATTCGTGCGTCGCCTGCGGTTCCGGGCAGGCCATCAGGGTCGCCGCCGGCTTGCCGAAGGAGATCGACGCGCCGTCGAGCTTGAAGGCGCCGCGATAGGAATTGCACAGCCGGCCGGAAAATGTGCCGTCGTCGGCGAAGGCGATGGTGGCGGCGATGTCCTCGCGCACCTGCTGGCCGCCGACTTCCTCGATGCGCCACTCGCCGGTGATGAACTCCTTGCCGTCGATGCCGAACGGGGGCGGGCCTTCGTAGGGCGACAGCCTGATCGTGCCGGCGTCGACGGTCCGGCCGGCCGTATCGATCGTCACGGGGTCGGACAGCCAGCGCATCTGCGAATCGACCTCTATGCCGCCGCGCAGCACATAGGTCTTGCCGGCATCGAGATGGGCGCGCGGCACGTCGAGCGTGAAGGCCACAGGCACCTGCCGGCCCTCGAGCGCGATGCGCGTCTCGGCGGTGACGGAAGCGCCGTCCGGCGCGTCGTCGGGCTTCACCTCGACGATGGCCACCGCATTGTCGGGAAGGGCGATGCGCTGCAGATAGGTCAGTTCGCCCTTGATCGTCAGCACGGGTTCGACCCCATCCGCCAGCGCCGGAAGCGCGGAAAGCATGCTTGCGACGCCCAGCGAAGCGAGCATGAAATGGCGGCGGGTGGAGATGGGACGTGACACGGCGAATGCTCCGTTGCAGGCGAGAGTTTGCGTCATATATGGCGTCCATGCAATGAACGGCAGGTGAATGCGCGCCGGCCGCCGGCTTTTCCGCGCATCACATCCGGCTAAGGAAAGTTGCGACCGTGATCCACGTCTGTTCCGCCACGAAGGTCGAGGAAACGCTCGCCGCGTCGGGCGCGGCGCATCTGGTGACGCTGCTCGCCGCCGGGACGGATTTCACCCGCCCGGCGGGAATCGCGCCGGAAAACCACCTGTTCCTGAAGATGAACGACATCGCCGAGATGCAGGCCGGGCTGGTCGCGCCGGGCAGGGCGCATGTCGAGAGCCTGATCGCCTTCGCCCGGCGCTGGGACCGCGCGCGGCCGCTCGCCATCAACTGCTTCGCCGGCATCAGCCGCTCCACCGCGGCCGCCTATATCGTCGCGGCCGCGCTGGCGCCGGATCGCGACGAGGCGGAACTGGCGTGGACGCTGCGGCTCGCCGCGCCTTCGGCAACCCCGAATCCGCTGCTCGTGCGACATGCTGACGCGCTTCTGGCCCGGCAGGGGCGGATGATCGGGGCAATCGCGGCGATCGGTCGTGGCGAGGATGCCTACGAGGGCGTTCCGTTCGTTTTGCCGCTCGGCGGTTGACGCAGCGCAACATGGGGCAAGGTTTGACTTGCTTCGCGCCTGCGCCTGCGCTAACCCTCGCCGCGTCGCAGCAAGCCTGCGCCGCGCGGGGGCCGGCGGGAAATTCTGTCGCCACGACGTTCCCGTATCGGTGTATAGTAAGCCCATCGCGGCGGAACGTCGGCAAGCCAACGGAAAGACCATGAGCGAGCTACTCGGTTCCTATCTGCCCATCGTGATCTTCATCGGTGTGGCGCTCCTCGTCGCTGTGGCGCTTGTCGTTGCGCCTTTCCTGGTCGCATACAGCAATCCGGACCCGGAAAAGCTCTCCGCCTACGAGTGCGGCTTCAACGCCTTCGACGACGCGCGCATGAAGTTCGACGTGCGTTTCTACCTCGTCGCCATCCTGTTCATCATCTTCGACCTCGAAGTGGCCTTCCTGTTCCCGTGGGCGGTCTCCTTCGGCGAGATCGGCTGGTTCGGGTTCTGGTCGATGATGGTGTTCCTCGGCGTGCTGACCATCGGCTTCATCTATGAATGGAAGAAGGGAGCGCTGGAATGGGATTGAACGACCGCTCCCAGACCCTCGTGGCCCCGAGGCCGAGGGGAATCATCGACCCCTCGACCGGCAAGCCCGTCGGGGCCGACGACCGCTTCTTCGGCGACCTGAACGACGAGCTTTCCGACAAGGGCTTCCTCGTCACCTCGGCCGACGCTCTCATCACCTGGGCGCGCACCGGCTCGCTGATGTACATGACCTTCGGCCTCGCCTGCTGCGCGGTCGAGATGATCCATTCGGCCATGCCGCATTACGACAGCGAGCGCTTCGGCATCGCCCCGCGCGGCTCGCCGCGCCAGTCGGACGTGATGATCGTCGCCGGCACGCTGACCAACAAGATGGCGCCCGCCCTGCGCAAGGTCTACGACCAGATGCCGGAGCCGCGCTACGTCATTTCCATGGGCTCGTGCGCCAATGGCGGCGGCTACTATCACTATTCCTATTCGGTGGTGCGCGGCTGCGACCGCATCGTGCCGGTCGACATCTACGTGCCGGGCTGCCCGCCCACGGCCGAGGCGCTGCTCTACGGCATCCTTCTGCTTCAGAAGAAGATCCGCCGCACCGGCACGATCGAACGGTAGGAGACAAGGCGTGAGCGAAGCTCTTTCCGATCTTTCCGCCTATCTGCGGGAGCGCCTCGGCGCGAAGCTCGCCGACGCGACAATAGCCTTCGGCGAACTGACGCTCTCCGTCGAGGGGAGCGACATCCTCGACGTGCTGACCTTCCTGCGCGACGACGCCCAGTGCCAGTTCGTCTCGTTCATCGACATCTGCGGCGCCGACTACCCGGCGCGCGAGCGGCGCTTCGACGTGCTCTATCACCTCCTGTCGCCGCGCCAGAACCTGCGCGTGCGCGTCAAGGTCGAGACCGACGAGGAAACGCCGATCCCGTCCGCCGTTTCGGTCTATCCCGGCGCCGACTGGTACGAGCGCGAGACGTTCGACCTCTACGGCGTCCTGTTCTCCGGCCATCCCGAGCTTCGCCGCATCCTCACCGACTACGGCTTCGAGGGCTATCCGCTGCGCAAGGACTTCCCCGTCACCGGCTTCGTCGAGGTGCGCTATGACGACGAGGTCAAGCGCGTCGTCTACGAGAAGGTCGAGCTGAAGCAGGAATTCCGCAATTTCGACTTCCTGTCGCCTTGGGAAGGTACGGACTACGTGCTGCCCGGCGACGAGAAGGCCAAGGCGAACTGAGGCGTTCCATGGTCGAAACCGCCGTCCGCAACTTCAACATCAACTTCGGCCCGCAACATCCTGCGGCGCATGGCGTTCTGCGTCTCGTGCTCGAGCTGGACGGCGAGGTGGTCGACCGCGCCGACCCGCATATCGGGCTGCTGCATCGCGGCACCGAGAAGCTGATGGAGCAGAAGACCTACCTGCAGGCCGTGCCCTATCTCGACCGGCTCGATTATTGCGCGCCGATGAACCAGGAGCATGCCTTCGCGCTCGCCGCCGAGCGGCTGCTCGGCATCGAGGTGCCGCGCCGCGGGCAGGTGATCCGCGTGCTCTACAGCGAGATCGGCCGCATCCTGTCGCACATGCTCAACGTGACGACGCAGGCCATGGACGTCGGCGCGCTGACGCCGCCGCTCTGGGGCTTCGTCGAGCGCGAGAAGCTGATGGTCTTCTACGAGCGCGCCTCCGGCTCGCGCATGCACGCGGCCTATTTCCGGCCCGGCGGCGTCCATCAGGACCTGCCCGACCAGCTCGTCGAGGACATCGGCCGGTGGGTCGACCCGTTCCTGAAGACGGTCGACGATCTCGACGACCTCCTGACCGCGAACCGCATCTTCAAGCAGCGCAACGTCGACATCGCCGTCGTCAGCCTCGAGGACGCGTGGGCGCGCGGCTTCTCGGGCGTCATGGTGCGCGGCTCGGGCGCGGCGTGGGACCTGCGCAAGTCGCAGCCCTACGAGTGCTACGCCGAGATGGAGTTCGACGTCCCGATCGGCAAGAACGGCGACTGCTACGACCGCTACCTGATCCGCATGGAGGAGATGCGCCAGTCGGCGAAGATCATCCGCCAGTGCGTCGACCTGCTGCTCGGCAAGGACCGGGTCGGCCCGGTTTCGGCGGTCGACGGCAAGGTGGTGCCGCCCAAGCGCGGCGAGATGAAGCGCTCGATGGAGGCGCTGATCCACCATTTCAAGCTCTACACCGAGGGCTACCGCGTGCCGGCGGGCGAGGTCTACGCCGCCGTCGAGGCGCCGAAGGGCGAGTTCGGCGTCTATCTGGTCTCCGACGGCACCAACAAACCCTATCGCTGCAAGCTGCGCGCCCCCGGTTTCGCGCATCTGCAGGCGATGGACTTCCTGTGCCGGGGCCACATGCTGGCCGACGTCTCCGCCATCCTCGGCTCCCTCGACATCGTGTTTGGTGAGGTCGACCGATAATGTCCGTCCGCCGTCTCGCAGATGAATCCGTCCAGCCGGAGAGCTTCGCCTTCAGCCGGGAGAACGCGGCCTGGGCCAAGCAGGTCGTCAAGCGCTATCCCAAGGGCCGGCAGGCGTCGGCGGTCATTCCGCTGCTGATGCGCGCGCAGGAGCAGGAAGGCTGGGTCTCCCGCGCCACCATCGAATATGTCGCCGACATGCTGGGCATGCCCTACATCCGCGCGCTTGAGGTCGCGACCTTCTACACCCAGTTCCAGATCAAGCCGGTCGGCACGAAGGCCCATATCCAGGTCTGCGGCACCACGCCCTGCATGCTGCGCGGCGCCGAGGACCTGAAGCGGGTCTGCCGCGAGAAGATCCACCCCGAGCAGTTCCACACCAATGAGGGCGGCACGCTGTCGTGGGAAGAGGTCGAGTGCCAGGGCGCCTGCGTCAACGCGCCGATGGTCATGATCTTCAAGGACACCTACGAGGACCTGACGCCGGAGCGGCTGGCCGAGATCATCGACGAGTTCGAGGCGGGCAGAGGCGCCGGGGTGCCGGCCGGGCCGCAGAACGGGCGCACCTATTCGGCGCCGCTTTCCGGCCAGTCCACGCTGACCGACGAGACGATCTTCTTCAAGGAGAACCGCGACCGCGACGCAAGGGCCGCCGCGAAGGCCAGGGCCGACGCCGCGCCCGTCGCGCCGACGCTGGCCGCCAAGCCGAAGACCGACGCCATCGAGACCAGCCCGGCGGTGAAGTCGCCGTCCAAGGTCAAGGTGAGCCCCGGGGCCGAGGCCGCGGCGAGCGTCAAGCCGCCGCGTGAGGACAAAAAGGCCGCCGACAAGGCCGCGAGCGGCGAGCCCCGCGCGCACTCCGGCAAGCAGGCCGACGCCGTCCAGGCCTTCAAGGCCCCGGAGTCGGGCAAGGACGCCGGCAAGCCCGAATCCGCTGCTGCGCCCGTGGTTTCGCTCGACGATCCGAACCGTCCGGCAGCCATCGAGCGGCCGGCGCAGCCCGACGATCTGCAACTGATCGCCGGCGTCGGCCCGAAGAACGAGCGGCTGCTCCACGAGCTCGGCATCTACACATGGGCGCAGATCGGCGCGTGGAAGAAGGCCGAGCGCGAATGGGTGGACAGCTATCTGCGTTTCAAGGGCCGGATCGAACGCGAGGAATGGGTGAAGCAGGCCAAGGCGCTCGCGAAGGGCGGCGAGGCCGAGTACATCCGCGTCTTCGGCAAGAAGCCGAGGTGAGGGGCTAGCGATGCTGCAGGACAAGGACCGCATCTTCACCAACATCTACGGCCGCTTCGACCGGTCGCTGGCCGGCGCGATGCGCCGCGGCCACTGGGACGACACGCGGGCGCTGATCGACAAGGGCCGCGACTGGATCATCGACGAGATGAAGGCGTCCGGCCTGCGCGGCCGCGGCGGCGCCGGCTTCCCGACCGGCCTCAAATGGTCGTTCATGCCCAAGCAGAGCGACGGCCGCCCGCATTATCTCGTCGTCAACGCCGACGAATCCGAGCCGGGCACCTGCAAGGACCGCGAGATCCTGCGCCACGACCCGCACACGCTGGTCGAGGGCTGCCTGATCGCCGGCTTCGCCATGGGCGCGCACACGGCCTACATCTATGTCCGCGGCGAGTTCGTGCGCGAGCGCGAGGCGCTCCAGCGCGCGGTCGACGAGGCCTATGAGGCGGGCCTGCTCGGCAAGGACAACAAGAATGGCTGGGATATGGACGTCTACGTCCACCACGGCGCCGGCGCCTATATCTGCGGCGAGGAGACCGCGCTGCTCGAAAGCCTCGAGGGCAAGAAGGGCCAGCCGCGCCTGAAGCCGCCGTTCCCGGCCAATGTCGGCCTCTACGGCTGCCCGACCACGGTCAACAACGTCGAGTCGATCGCGGTGGCGCCGACCATCCTGCGCCGCGGCGCGGCGTGGTTCTCGTCCTTCGGCCGGCCGAACAATGTCGGCACGAAGCTGTTCTGCGTCTCCGGCCACGTCAACAACCCGTGCACGGTGGAAGAGGCGATGTCGATCCCGTTCCGCGAGCTGATCGACCGCCATTGCGGCGGCATCCGCGGCGGCTGGGACAATCTGCTCGCGGTCATTCCCGGCGGCTCGTCGGTGCCGCTGGTGCCGGCAGCCGAGATCGCCGACGCGCCGATGGATTTCGACGCGCTGCGCGATCTCAAGTCCGGCCTCGGCACCGCGGCCGTCATCGTCATGGACAAGTCGACCGACATCGTGAAGGCGATCGCGCGGCTCTCCTACTTCTACAAGCACGAGAGCTGCGGCCAGTGCACGCCCTGCCGCGAAGGCACCGGCTGGATGTGGCGCGTCATGGAGCGCCTCGTCGTCGGGCAGGCGCAGAAGCGCGAGATCGACATGCTGCTCGACGTGACCAAGCAGGTCGAGGGCCACACGATCTGCGCGCTGGGCGACGCCGCCGCCTGGCCGATCCAGGGCCTGATCCGCCATTTCCGGCCCGAGATCGAGCGCCGCATCGACGAATTCACCCGCAACGCCCATCAGGCACGGCCTGTTCTGGTCGCCGCGGAATAGCAAGGGACGAGGAGACAACCCGACGCAGGACGAAGGCGACGAGAGCGCCGCGCCCGACGGAAGGAAGCCACTGAAATGAGCACGATCGACGACTTCACCAAGGTCTACATGGACGCGATGCCGGAGCAGCTTGCCGGCACGGTGAACCTGATGGCGCATCCGCTTGCCGGCATGGCCGCCGCGAGCGCGCTCGGGCTCGGCCTTGCCGGGCAGGCGTTCGGCATGTGGGCGGGCGCGGTCGCCGGCGCTGCCGAGGCCTCGCAGAAGCTGTTCGCCGGCCTCGCCGAGCAGGAAGCGCAGCGCCGGCAGCCGCCGGCGCGTCTGCGCCTCGTCGCCTCCGGACCCGCGCCGTGCAAGGAGCCGGCGGCTCCGCGCGGCAATGCGCGCAAGGCGCCGGTCAAGGCGGTGGAAGCTGCCGGGACGGCGGCGTCCACGCAGCCGGCGGCCATCGAGCGCCCGGCCAGGCCGGACGATCTCAAGGCGATCTCCGGCGTCGGCCCCAAGCTCGAGAAGACGCTGAACGGCCTCGGCATCTGGACCTATGCGCAGATCGCGGCGCTGAACGCCGCCGAGATCGCGTGGCTTGACGAGAAGCTGGGCTTTGCCGGCCGCATCGGGCGCGACGACTGGATCGGGCAGGCCGGCAGGCTTTCCGCCGGTAGCTGAGGAATACGGGGCCGGAAGGCCCGTGAGGAATGAAGCGGGTTCCGCGGAGTTGAGGCAAGATGGCTAGACTGAAGGTCGACGGCAAGGAGATCGAGGTTCCAGACCACTACACGCTGCTGCAGGCGGCGGAGGTGGCCGGGGCCGAAGTGCCGCGTTTCTGCTTCCACGAGCGGCTGTCGATCGCCGGCAACTGCCGCATGTGCCTCGTCGAGGTGAAGGGCGGGCCGCCCAAGCCGCAGGCCTCCTGCGCCATGGGCGTGCGGGATCTCCGCCCCGGCCCGAACGGCGAATTGCCGGAGATGTTCACCAACACCCCTATGGTCAAGAAGGCCCGCGAGGGGGTGATGGAGTTCCTGCTCATCAACCACCCGCTCGACTGCCCGATCTGCGACCAGGGCGGCGAATGCGACCTCCAGGACCAGGCGATGGCCTTCGGCGTCGACGCCTCGCGCTTCCAGGAGAACAAGCGCGCGCTCGAGGACAAGTATATCGGCCCGCTGGTCAAGACGATCATGACGCGCTGCATCTACTGCACGCGCTGCGTGCGCTTCACCACCGAGGTCGCCGGCATTTCCGAGCTCGGCATCATCGGCCGCGGCGAGGATGTCGAAGTCATCACCTATCTCGAGCAGGCGCTGACCTCCGAGCTTCAGGGCAACGTCATCGATCTGTGCCCGGTCGGCGCGCTGACCGCGCGCCCCTATGCCTTCCAGGCGCGGCCGTGGGAGCTGACCAAGACCGAATCCATCGACGTGATGGACGCGCTGGGTTCGGCGATCCGCGTCGACACGCGCGGCCGCGAGGTGATGCGCATCCTGCCGCGCAACAACGACGCGGTGAACGAGGAGTGGATCTCCGACAAGACCCGCTTCATCTGGGACGGCCTGCGCACCCAGCGCCTCGACCGGCCCTATGTCCGCCGCGACGGCCGCCTTCAGGCCGCGAGCTGGGCTGAAGCGTTTTCCACGATTAAGGACGCGATTTCGAAGACGAGCGGCGACAGGATCGGCGCGATCGCCGGCGACCTCGCCACCGTCGAGGAGATGTATGCGCTGAAGGGCCTGATGGCCTCGCTCGGCTCGGCCAACATCGACTGCCGGCAGGACGGCGCCGCGCTCGACCCGGCGAACGGCCGCGCGAGCTACATCTTCAACCCGACCATCGAGGGTATCGAAGAGGCGGACGCGATCCTGATCGTCGGCTCCAACCCGCGCTTCGAAGCGTCGGTGCTGAATGCCCGCATCCGCAAGCAGTGGCTGCGCACCAACCTGCCCATCGGCGTCATCGGCGAGGCCGGCGACCTGCGCTACAAATACGAGGCGCTGGGCGCCGGGCCGGAAACGCTGGCCCAGCTCGTCGACGGCGGCATCAAATTCCTGTCCGAGCTGAAGAAGGCGAAGAAGCCGCTCGTCATCGTCGGCCAGGGCGCGCTGGCGCGCACCGACGGCGCGGCCGTGCTGGCGCTCGCGGCGAAGCTCGCCAACGATGTCGGCGCGGTCAGCGAGGAATGGAACGGCTTTGCCGTGCTGCACACGGCGGCGGCACGCGTCGGCGGGCTCGATCTCGGCTTCGTGCCGGGCGAGGGCGGCAAGGACGTAGTCGGCATGCTGTCGGGCGGGCTCGACGTGCTGTTCCTGCTCGGCGCCGACGAGATCGAGACGGGCAAGATCGGCAACGCCTTCACCGTCTATATCGGCAGCCACGGCGACGCCGGCGCGCACCGGGCCGACGTGATCCTGCCGGGCGCGACCTATACGGAAAAGTCCGGCACCTACGTCAACACCGAAGGCCGGGTGCAGCAGACCAACCGCGCCGGCTTCGCGCCGGGCGACGCCAAGGAAGACTGGGCGATCCTGCGCGCGCTGTCCGACGTCCTCGGCAAGCGCCTGCCGTTCGACTCGCTCGGCCAGCTCCGGGCGGAGCTCTACGCCGAGTTCCCGCATTTCGCCGAAATCGACGGCATCGCGCCCGGCAACCCGGCCGATGTCGCGGCCCTGGCCGGCGGCAAGGCCGGCAAGATCGGCAAGTCCGCCTTCGTCTCGCCGGTCCGGGACTTCTACTTGACCAACCCGATCGCGCGCGCCTCCGCCGTCATGGCCGAATGCTCGGCGCTGGCGAAGGGTCGCATGACGCAGGCGGCGGAATAGGGCAGGGCGATGGACACCTTCTTCTCGATCTATGTGTGGCCGACGCTCCTCGTCATTGCCCAGTCCGTGCTGGTCATCGTCGCGCTGCTCGTCTTCATCGCCTTCATCCTCTACGCCGACCGCAAGATCTGGGCCGCCGTCATGCTGCGGCGCGGGCCGAACGTCGTCGGTCCGTGGGGTCTGCTCCAGTCCTTCGCCGACCTGCTGAAATTCGTCTTCAAAGAGCCGGTGATCCCGTCCGGCGCCAACAAGGGCGTGTTCCTGCTGGCGCCGCTGGTCTCGACGGTGCTGGCGCTCGCCACCTTCGCCGTGATCCCGTTCAACGAGAACTGGGTTATCGCCGACATCAATGTCGGCATCCTCTACATCTTCGCGATCTCGTCGCTCGAAGTGTACGGCGTCATCATGGCCGGCTGGGCGTCGAACTCGAAATACCCGTTCCTCGGCGCGCTGCGCTCGGCGGCGCAGATGGTGTCCTACGAGGTCTCCATCGGCTTCGTCATCGTCACCGTGCTGCTGTGCGTCGGCTCGCTGAACCTCAGCCATATCGTGCTGGCGCAGCAGACCGGCCTCGGCACCGCGCTCGGCCTGCCCAACACCTTCCTCGACTGGCACTGGCTCGGCCTGTTCCCGATGTTCATCATCTTCTTCATCTCGGCGCTGGCGGAGACGAACAGGCCGCCCTTCGACCTGGTCGAGGCGGAGTCGGAGCTCGTCGCCGGCCACATGATCGAGTATTCCTCGACGCCGTACCTGCTGTTCATGCTCAGCGAATACGTCGCGATCATGCTGATGTGCGCGATGACGGCGATCCTGTTCCTCGGCGGCTGGCTGCCCCCGTTCGACTTCGCGCCCTTCACCTGGGTGCCGGGCGTCGTCTGGTTCGTGCTCAAGGTCTGCTTCGTCTTCTTCTTCTTCTCCATCGTGAAGACGATCGTGCCGCGCTACCGCTACGACCAGCTGATGCGCCTCGGCTGGAAGGTCTTCCTGCCGATCTCGATCTTCATGGTCGTGGCCACCGCGACGGTCCTCAAGGTCTGGGAGCACTACGTCGCATGAGCACGATCCCGTCTGTGGCTTTCTGGAGAGTACGGTCATGTCAGCGCTAGCCCACGCCGCCAAGTCGCTGCTGCTCGCGGATTTCGTCGGCGCGTTCTTCCTCGCGATGCGCCAGTTCTTCGCGCCGAAGCACACGATCAACTATCCTTACGAGAAGGGCGCTATCAGCCCGCGCTTCCGCGGCGAGCACGCGCTGCGCCGCTATCCCAACGGCGAGGAACGCTGCATCGCCTGCAAGCTGTGCGAGGCGATCTGCCCGGCGCAGGCCATCACCATCGAGGCGGGCCCGCGCCGCAACGACGGCACGCGCCGCACCGTGCGCTACGACATCGACATGGTGAAGTGCATCTATTGCGGCTTCTGCCAGGAGGCATGCCCGGTCGACGCCATCGTCGAGGGGCCGAATTTCGAGTTCGCGACCGAGACACGCGAGGAGCTCTACTACGACAAGGACAAGCTGCTCGCCAACGGCGACCGCTGGGAACGCGAGATCGCCCGCAACATGGATCTCGACGCGCCCTACAGGTAGGGGCGGCAACGGTGGACGGGCCATCCCGGCTCGTCTAAGGAACACGCGGTTTCGCGGGCCCCGAGACGGGCGCGAAGCGGGAAGAACGGCGATCTGCCGTTCGAAAAGGAGCCGGGGGAACCCATGCTGACAGGACTAGAGGCGTTCTTCTTCTATCTGTTCGCCTTCATAGCGATCGCCGCCGCCTTCATGGTGATCGCGGCGCGCAACCCGGTGCATTCCGTTCTCTGGCTGATCCTGACCTTCTTCAATGCGGCGGCGCTGTTCCTGCTCACAGGCGCGGAATTCCTCGCGATGATCCTGCTGGTCGTCTATGTCGGCGCGGTGGCGGTGCTGTTCCTGTTCGTCGTCATGATGCTCGACGTCGATTTCGCGGCGCTGAAGCGCGGCGCGCTCGAATACGCGCCGGCCGGCGCGCTGATCGGCATCATCCTCGCGGCCGAGCTGATCGTGGTGCTGGGCGGCTACGCCTTCGCGCCGGAGCTCGCGACCACCGTCGCCCAGCCGACGCCGGCGCTTACCGAGCGGCAGAACACCGCCGCGCTGGGCGACATCCTCTATACGGACTACGTCTATTTCTTCCAGATCGCCGGCCTGATCCTGCTGGTCGCGATGATCGGCGCCATCGTGCTCACGCTGCGCCACAAGGAAGGCGTCAGGCGCCAGGACGTCACCACGCAGGTGCGCCGCGACCCGGCCTCGTCGATCGAGGTCCGCAAGGTCGAGACGGGCAAGGGGCTTTGATCATGGAAGTCGGTATCGGACACTACCTGACCGTTTCTGCGGTTCTGTTCACGCTCGGCGTGTTCGGCATCTTCCTGAACAGGAAGAACATCATCGTCATCCTGATGTCGGTCGAACTGATCCTGCTCGCGGTCAACATCAATTTCGTGGCCTTCTCGGCCGCTCTGGGCGATCTCGTCGGCCAGGTCTTCGCGCTGTTCGTGCTGACGGTCGCGGCGGCCGAGGCCGCCATCGGGCTCGCCATCCTCGTCGTGTTCTTCCGCAACCGCGGCTCGATCGACGTGGAAGACGTCAACATGATGAAGGGTTGATCCGGCCATGTATCACGCGATCGTCTTCCTTCCGCTGCTCGGTTTCCTGATCGCCGGCCTGTTCGGCCGCTCGATCGGCGCCAAGGCGTCGGAATACGTCACAACCGGCTTCCTCATCGTCGCGGCGGCGCTGTCGTGGGTCGCCTTCTTCACCGTCGCCTTCGGCGAAGGCGAGGCGTTCACCGTGCCGGTGCTGACCTTCATCCAGGCCGGCGGGCTCGACGTGTCGTGGGCGCTCAGGATCGACACGCTGACCGTCGTCATGCTCATCGTCGTCAACACCGTCTCGGCGCTCGTGCATGTCTACTCCATCGGCTACATGCACCACGACCCGCACCGGCCGCGCTTCTTCGCGTACCTGTCGCTGTTCACCTTCGCCATGCTGATGCTGGTGACCTCCGACAACCTCGTGCAGATGTTCTTCGGCTGGGAGGGCGTCGGCCTCGCCTCCTATCTCCTGATCGGCTTCTGGTACCAGAAGCCGTCGGCGAGCGCGGCCGCCATCAAGGCCTTCGTCGTCAACCGCGTCGGCGATTTCGGCTTCCTGCTCGGCCTGTTCGGCGTCTTCGTCCTGTTCGGCTCGGTCAATTTCGACACCATCTTCGCCAATGCCGCGACCATCGCCGAAAGCCCCGACCAGGCGGGCGAGGCGGTGTTCACCTTCCTCAACTGGTCGCTGACCCAGTCCGGCGCGCTGACCGCGATCTGCCTGCTGCTGTTCATGGGCGCGATGGGCAAGTCGGCGCAGGTGCCGCTGCACACCTGGCTGCCCGACGCCATGGAAGGCCCGACGCCCGTCTCGGCGCTGATCCACGCCGCCACCATGGTCACGGCCGGCGTGTTCATGCTGGCGCGCCTGTCGCCGATCTTCGAACTGTCGCATGTCGCGCTGATGGTGGTCGTCTTCATCGGCGCGATCACCGCCTTCTTCGCCGCCACCGTCGGCCTGGTGCAGAACGACATCAAGCGCGTCATCGCCTATTCGACCTGCTCGCAGCTCGGCTACATGTTCGTCGCGCTCGGCATGGGCTTCTATTCGGCGGCGATCTTCCACCTGTTCACGCACGCCTTCTTCAAGGCGCTGCTGTTCCTCGGCTCGGGCTCGGTCATCCATGCCGTCTCCGACGAGCAGGACATGCGCAAGATGGGCGGCCTCTACAAGCTGATCCCCGTCACCTACTGGATGATGATCATCGGCACCATCGCGCTGACCGGCGTCGGCATCCCGACGACGATCATCGGCACCGCCGGCTTCTTCTCCAAGGACGCGATCATCGAAGGCGCGTTCGCCGGCCACAGCCCGCTCGCCGGCTTCGCCTTCACGCTGCTCGTCGTCGCAGCCGCCTTCACCAGCTTCTATTCCTGGCGTCTGATCTTCATGACCTTCCACGGCAAGCCGCGCGCCAGCCACGAGGTCATGCACCACGTCCATGAATCGCCGCCGGTGATGCTGGTTCCGCTGTTCATCCTCGCCACGGGCGCGCTGTTCGCCGGCGTCATCTTCCACGACTTCTTCATCGGCCACGGCTATGACGGCTTCTGGAAGGGCGCGCTGTTCACGCTGCCGGACAACCACATCCTGCACGATTTCCACGGCGTGCCGCTGTGGGTGAAGCTGGCGCCGCTGGTGTCGATGGTGCTCGGCTTCGTCGTCGCCTGGCATTTCTACATCCGCTCGCCGCAGACGCCGGTCCAGCTCGCCGCGCAGCACAGGGGGCTCTACCTCTTCCTGCTCAACAAGTGGTATTTCGACGAGCTCTACGACTTCCTGTTCGTCCGTCCCGCCAAGCGCATCGGCCACTTCCTGTGGAAGACCGGCGACGGCAAGGTGATCGACGGCTTCGGGCCGGACGGCATCTCCGCCCGCGTCACGGACGTCACCCAGCGGGTGGTCAAGCTCCAGACCGGCTATCTCTACCACTACGCATTCGCAATGCTCATCGGCGTGGCGGCTCTCGTCACCTGGATGATGCTCGGGGGCTCGTTCTAGACCATGACCGACTGGCCAATTCTCTCCACGGTCACGTTCCTGCCGCTGGTCGGCGCGTTCCTGATCCTGCTGATCCGGGACGAGGGGACGGCCGCGCGCCGCAACATCCGCAACGTCGCGCTGCTGACCACGGTGTTCACCTTCGTCCTGTCGCTGTTCATCTGGGCGGGGTTCGACACCGGCTATCCCGGCTTCCAGATGGTCGAGAAGGCGGAGTGGCTGGGCGCGGGCATCTCCTACCACATGGGTGTCGACGGCATCTCGATGCTGTTCGTCATCCTGACGACCTTCCTGATGCCGTTGTGCATCCTCGCTTCGTGGGAGTCGGTGGAGAACCGGGTCAAGGAATACATGATCGCGTTCCTGATCCTGGAAACGCTGATGATCGGCGTGTTCTGCGCCCTCGACCTCGTGCTGTTCTACGTCTTCTTCGAGGCGGGCCTGATCCCGATGTTCATCATCATCGGCGTCTGGGGCGGCAAGAGGCGCGTCTACGCCTCGTTCAAGTTCTTCCTCTATACGCTCCTCGGCTCGGTGCTGATGCTGCTCGCCATCATGGCGATGTACTGGCAGGCCGGAACCACCGACATCCCGACGCTGCTGGCGCACGATTTCCCGGCCTCGATGCAGACATGGCTATGGCTCGCCTTCTTCGCCTCCTTCGCGGTGAAGATGCCGATGTGGCCGGTCCACACCTGGCTGCCCGACGCCCACGTCGAGGCGCCGACGGCCGGATCGGTCATCCTGGCCGGCATTCTGCTCAAGATGGGCGGCTACGGCTTCCTGCGCTTCTCGCTGCCGATGTTCCCGGACGCCTCGCTCTACTTCCAGCCCTTCGTCTTCACCCTGTCGGTGGTCGCCATCGTCTACACCTCGCTGGTGGCGCTGATGCAGGAGGACATGAAGAAGCTGATCGCCTATTCCTCGGTCGCCCACATGGGCTACGTGACGATGGGCATCTTCGCGCTCAACGTCGAGGGCGTTCAGGGCGCGATCTTCCAGATGCTCAGCCACGGCCTCGTCTCGGGCGCGCTGTTCCTGTGCGTCGGCGTCGTCTACGACCGCATGCACACCCGCGAGATCGACGCCTATGGCGGCCTCGTCAACAACATGCCGAAATACGCCGTCGTCTTCCTGATCTTCACCATGGCCAATGTCGGCCTGCCGGGCACCTCCGGCTTCGTCGGCGAGTTCCTGACGCTGCTCGGCGTGTTCAGGGTCAACACCTGGGTCGCGCTGTTCGCGGCGACCGGCGTCATCCTCTCGGCCGCCTACGCGCTCTGGCTCTACCGGCGCGTCGTCTTCGGCGCGCTGACGAAGGAAAGCCTCAAGGGCCTGCTCGACCTGTCGGCGCGCGAGAAGGCGATCATCTATCCGCTGGTGTTCTTCGTCATCCTCTTCGGCGTCTACCCCATGCCGATCTTCGACGTGACGACGGCCTCGGTCGACGCCCTCGTCAACAACATCACGCTTTCCATCGAGGCCTCCGAGGCCGCCATGGCGATCCAATAAGGCCAGCACAATGACGGCAGACTTTTCCCAGAGCCTGATCCTTGCCGCTCCCGAGCTGATCCTCGCCGTCGGCGCGCTGGCGCTGCTGATGATCGGCGCCTTCTCCGGCGAGCGGGCGAACACGACCGTCACCGGCCTCGCCATCGCGCTGCTCCTCGGCGCGGGCGGCTGGATGATCGTCTTCGTCGGCGACGGCGCGGCCTTCGGCAACGCCTTCATCAACGATCCGTTCGCGCGGCTGATGAAGCTGCTCACCCTCGGCGGCTCGGTGGTGACGCTGATCATGTCGGTCGGCTTCGCGCGGCAGGAGAAGTTCGACAAGTTCGAATATCCCGGTGCTCGTCGTCCTCTCGACGCTGGGCATGCTGCTGATGGTCTCGGCCAACGACATGCTGGCGCTCTATCTCGGCCTCGAGCTCCAGTCGCTGGCGCTCTACGTCATCGCCGCGATCAACCGCGATTCCGTGCGCTCGACCGAGGCGGGCCTGAAATATTTCGTCCTCGGCGCGCTGTCCTCGGGCATGCTGCTCTACGGCATGTCGCTGGTCTACGGCTACACCGGCTCGACCGGCTTCGAGGCCATCGCCACGGCCCTGACCGCCGAGGGCAGATCGGCCTCGTCTTCGGCCTGGTGTTCATCCTTGCCGGCCTCGCATTCAAGATTTCGGCCGTGCCGTTCCATATGTGGACGCCGGACGTCTATGAAGGTGCGCCGACCCCAGTCACGGCCTTCTTCGCCGCTGCGCCGAAAGTCGCCGCTATGGCCATGCTCGTGCGCATCGTCATCGAAGCCTTCGAGCCCGTCGTTGCCGACTGGCAGCAGGTCATCGTCTTCATTTCGATCGCCTCCATGCTGCTCGGTGCCTTCGCGGCCATCGGCCAGCGCAACATCAAGCGCCTGATGGCCTATTCCTCGATCGGCCACATGGGCTATGCGCTGGTTGGCCTTGCCGCCGGCTCCATGGCGGGCGTGCGCGGCGTTGCGCTCTATATGCTGATCTACATGGTCATGACGCTCGGCACCTTCGCGATCATCCTCGCCATGCGCCGCAAGGAAGGCGGCAATGTCGAGGACATCAACGACCTGGCGGGCCTTGCCTCGACCAACCCGTTCATGGCGACCGTTCTGACGATCCTGATGTTCTCGCTCGCCGGCATCCCGCCGATGGCAGGCTTCTTCGCCAAGTACTTCGTCTTCATGGCGGCCATCGAGGCGCATCTCTATGCGCTCGCCATCATCGGCGTGCTCGCCTCGGTCGTCGGCGCCTACTACTACCTGCGCATCATCAAGGTGATGTGGTTCGACGAGTCGGCCGGCGGCTTCGAGCCGATGGCGACCGAGCTGAAGCTCGTGCTCGGCGTCTCCACCGCCTTCGTCTTCCTCTATCCGCTGATCGGCGGCGTGGTCGGGCGCATGGCGGAAGCCGCCGCCAAGACTTTCTTCTGATGGGCGCGCCCTTTCTTCCTTCTCCCCGTTCACGGGGAGAAGGTGGCCCGAAGGGCCGGATGAGGGGCAGCAGCCATCCTGCGCGGTTTGCGCAGCCCCTCATCTGCCTGCCGGCATCTTCTCCCCGTGAACGGGGAGAAGAAAGCTAGTCGCATGGGCTTCTCGCTTGCTTCAACGGCCATCGCCGCCGGATACCGTCTGGAAGCGTTCGATGCGGTCGGCTCCACCAACGCGCTGGCGCTGGAGCGCGGGCAGGCGGGCGACGCCGGCCGGCTCTGGCTGGTGACCAAGCGCCAGGAAGCGGGCAGGGGGCGGCGCGGCCGCGCCTGGGCGACGCAGGAGGGCAACCTTGCCGCGACGCTCCTTCTCGTACCCGATGTCGACCTGAAGCACGCGGCCACGCTCGGCTTCGTCGCCGGGCTTTCCCTTGCCGACGCGCTCGCCGCCGCCGCGCCCGACATCCGGTTCGGGATCGGCGTCGACGGCGGCGACCTTGCCGGCGGGCGCGGGCGCTTCGAGCTGAAATGGCCCAACGACGTTCTGGCCGGCGGCGCCAAGCTGTCGGGCATCCTGCTCGAATCGGCGATGCTGGACGATGGCCGCTTCGCCCTCGCCATCGGCATCGGCGTCAACGTCGTCGCGCATCCCGACGACACGCCCTATCCGGCAACGTCGCTGGCCGAGCTCGGCAGCCGGTGCGACGCCGAGCGGCTGTTCCTTGCCTTGTCCGACGCCTGGGTGGAAAATGAACGCCTGTGGGCCGGCGGCGCCGGGCTTGCCGCCGTCCGCTCCCGCTGGCTGGCCAGCGCGGCGGGGCTGGGCAGCGCGGTCGCTGTGCGCATCGACGGCGAGGTGGTGCGGGGCGTGTTCGACACCATCGACGACGAGTGCCGGTTCGTCATCCGCAGGGATGACGGATCACAGGTGACGGTCGCCGCCGGCGACGTGCATTTCGGGGCGGTCGCTTCAGCCTGAATCGGCCGGCCACGACCTTGAAAGGAAGAAAGATGACGAGGACGGAAGCAGACCAGCTTGTCTTCTGCCCGCTCGGCGGCGTCGGCGAGATCGGCATGAACTTCGCGCTCTACGGCTTCGGCCCGGCGCGGGCGCGCAAGTGGCTGGTGGTCGATGTCGGCGTCTCCTTTCCCGACGCGCACCTGCCCGGCGTCGATCTCGTCCTGCCCGACACCCGCTTCGTCGAGAGCGTGGTCAACGATATCGTCGGCATCGTCATCACCCACGCCCATGAGGACCATTACGGCGCGCTGCTCGACCTGTGGCCGCGGCTGCGCAAGACCGTCTGGATGACGCCGTTCACCGCCGGCCTGCTCGAGGCCAAGCGCGGCTTCGACGGCGGCGCGGAGATCCCGATCGAGATCTACCGCCCCGGCGAGCGCTTCACCGTCGGCCCGTTCGACATCGAGACCATTGCCGTCACCCACTCGATCCCAGAGCCGGTCTCGCTCGCCATCCGCACGCCGCTCGGCATGGTCGTCCACACCGGCGACTGGAAGATCGACACCGCGCCCGCCATCGGCCCGCTGACCGACGAGGCGAGTTTCCGCGAACTCGGCGACGAGGGCGTGCTGGCGCTGGTCTGCGATTCGACCAATGCCTTGCGCGAGGGCGATTCACCGTCCGAGAAGGACGTCGCCGTCGGCCTGCGCCAAGTGATCGAGGAAGCGCGCGGCCGCGTCGCCGTCACTACCTTTTCCTCGAATGTCGGCCGCATCCGCTCCATCGCCGAGGCCGCGCGCGACGCCGGGCGGCAGGTGCTGGTCCTCGGCTCCTCGCTGAAGCGCGTCATCGACGTGGCGAGCGAGCTCGGCTATCTCGACGGCCTGCCGGAGTTCGTCTCCGAGGAGGGCTACGCCTTCATCCCGCGCGAAAACCTCGTCATCCTGTGCACTGGCAGCCAGGGCGAGCCGCGCGCCGCGCTCGCCAAGCTCGCCCGCGACGAGATGAAGAACGTCGCGCTCTCGGCCGGCGACACGGTGGTCTATTCCTCGCGCGTCATCCCCGGCAACGAGAAGGCGATCCTCGAGACCAAGAACCTCCTGATCGAGCAGGGCATCCGGATCATCGAGGACGGCGACGCGCTGGTCCACGTCTCCGGCCATCCGCGCCGCAACGAACTGAGGCAGATGTACAAATGGGTGCGCCCGCGCATCCTCGTGCCCGTCCATGGCGAGGCCGCGCATCTGGTGGCGCAGGGGCTGCTGGGACAGGCGGAAGGCATCCCCGAGATCGGCCATGTCCGCAACGGCGACGTGCTGCGCCTTGCGCCGGGCGCGGCCGAGATCGTCGACCAGGTGCCGTTCGGCCGCATCTGCAAGGACGGCAAGCTGGTCGGCAGCGACGAGGCCATGGGCGTGCGCGACCGGCGCAAGCTCAGCTATGTCGGCCATGTCGCGGTCAATGTCGTGCTCGACGAGCGCCACGAGCTCGCCGGCGACCCGGACCTCGTCGCCATCGGCACGGCCAGGGCCGATGCGCGCGGCGCGCTGCTCGAAGACCTGATGCTCGACGCCGCCATCGGCGCGGTCGAGAGCATCCCCCGGGTGCGCCGCCGCGACCTCGACCTCGTCGCCGAAGCCGTGCGCCGCGCCGTGCGCGCCGCCGCCAACGAAGCCTGGGGCAAGAAGCCGCTCGTCACCGTGTTCGTGACGCGATAGATGGAGTGAGTAGTGAGTAGTGAGTAGTGAGTAGTGAGTAGTGAGTAGTGAAAACGGAAAGTGATGGAGAGTCATGGCGTCAACCGTCATGACAGGTGCCATCCACTATTCACTACTCACTATTCCCTACTCACTTCCAAAAAGGATATCCCCATGCTCGGACGTCTCAACCATGTCGCGCTCGCCGTGCCGGACCTCGCCGCGGCCAGCGCGCTCTATCGCGGCACGCTCGGGGCGCGGGTGTCGGAGCCGCAGGCGCTGCCCGAGCACGGCGTCACCATCGTCTTCATCGATGTCGGCAACACCAAGATCGAGCTGCTGGAGCCGCTGGGCGAGAACTCGACGATCCGACCTTTCCTCGACAAGAACCCGTCGGGCGGCATGCACCATGTCTGCTACGAGGTCGACGACATCATCGCCGCGCGCGACCGGCTGAAGGCCGAGGGCGCGCGCGTGCTCGGCGACGGCGAGCCGAAGATCGGCGCCCACGGCAAGCCGGTGCTGTTCCTGCACCCGAAGGACTTTTTCGGCACGCTCGTCGAGCTGGAACAGGCCTGAGCCGCGATGAGCTGGATTTCGATCGCCGCGATCTACTTCATCCTGTGGTGGGTGGTGCTGTTCGCCATGCTGCCCTTCGGGGTCAGGACGCAGGACGACGAGGGCGACGTGACGCTCGGCACCGTGGCAAGCGCGCCGCACGGGCCGCACATGCTGCGCGCGGTCATCCGCACCACCATCGTCGCCAGCGTCATCTTCGCGGGGTTCTACATCGCCACCGTCTATTACGGCTTTTCCTTCGACGACATTCCCCGCATCGGGCCTTCGGCACGCTGACCGTTCTGCCGCCGGGCGAACCGTCCGGCATTGGCAAATGCAGCCAAGAAACGGGATGGAGCGGTGCGCTCCTGCGCGCCGGAAAAGCGTTTGCAGGTCCGAAAGGCAGGGGCTCGGCCCAAAGGCAGTGTGCACAAAAAAAAAGCAAGGCCGAAGCCTTGCAATTTGAACGCGTCCGATCTGTGTTCCGTCATAGCGGCGGCTGCGGATAATCGCGCCTAGATCGCATCCTCCCAAGACTTTTGACCGCGCAGGAGAGCGGATTTTTTCTCCACTCTCTCGGTTATGTGACGAACACTAGACCAGATAAGATGGAATTGTCACGAAAAATTTCGCTTGAAGACCTGACGAGATGTGCTGCATTGCACAATACAAGGGCAGCACTGCCCACTCCGGCGGCAGTCCGAAGCTCTTGCGCGCTCGGGTTTCCAAGCCGCCACGAAATCGCTATGAAGCGCCTGATATTGAACATCGGGCCTGTTGATTCCGCCCGTTTCTGATGGAAATCCCCCATGCGTCTGTCGCGTTACTTTCTGCCCATCCTCAAGGAGAATCCGCGCGAGGCCGAAATCGTCTCGCACCGGCTGATGCTGCGCGCCGGCATGATCCGCCAGCAGGCGCAGGGCTCATTCTCGTGGCTGCCGCTGGGCAAGCGCGTGCTCGACAAGGTCTGCCGCATCATCCGCGAGGAGCAGGACCGCGCCGGGGCGCAGGAAATCCTGATGCCGACCATCCAGTCGGCCGAGCTGTGGCGCGAAAGCGGCCGCTACGACGATTACGGCAAGGAGATGCTGCGCATCAAGGACCGCCACGAGCGCGACATGCTCTACGGCCCGACCAACGAGGAGATGGTCACGGACATCTTCCGTTCCTATGTCCGCTCCTATAAGGACCTGCCGCTGAACCTTTACCACATCCAGTGGAAGTATCGCGACGAGGTGCGCCCGCGCTTCGGCGTCATGCGCTCGAGGGAGTTCCTGATGAAGGACGCCTATTCCTTCGACATCGACTTTGAAGGGGCGAGGGCGGCCTACAACCGCATGTTCGTGTCCTACCTGCGCACCTTCGAGCGGGTCGGCATGAAGTCGATCCCGATGCGCGCCGACACCGGCCCGATCGGCGGCGACCTTTCCCACGAGTTCATCATCCTCGCCGACACCGGCGAGAGCGCGGTGTTCTGCCATCGCGACTTCCTCGGCCTCGCGGTGCCGGGCGCGGATGTCGACTATGCGAACGACGAGGCCATCGCCGGCATCGTCCGCGACTGGACGACCCCTTACGCCGCGACCGACGAGATGCACGACGAGGACGCGTGGGAGAAGGTGCCGGAAGGCGAACAGCTTGCGGCGCGCGGCATCGAGGTCGGCCACATCTTCCATTTCGGCGAGAAATACTCGAAGCCGATGGGCGCCAGCGTGACAGGGCCGGACGGCAAGGAGCATTTTGTCTCGATGGGCTCCTACGGCATCGGGCCCTCACGCCTGATCGCGGCGATCATCGAGGCGAGCCACGACGAGAACGGCATCATCTGGCCGGCCGCTGTCGCGCCGTTCGACGTCGCCCTGATCAACATGAAGGCGGGCGACGCCGCCTGCGAGGCCGCGGCCGGGACGCTGTACGAGGCGCTCGGCAAGGCCGGCCTCGACGTCCTTTATGACGACACCGACCAGCGCGCTGGCGCGAAATTCGCCACCGCCGACCTGATCGGCCTGCCTTGGCAGGTGATCGTCGGCCCGCGCGGCGTCGAGGCCGGCGAGGCCGAGCTCAAGAACCGCAAGAGCGGCGAGCGCGTGACCGTGCCGCTCGGCGAGGTCGTCGCGCGCCTCGTCGCGGCGAAGGACGGGAAGGCGGCATGAGCGAGACGACGGCGACGGGCGAGGCGACGACTGCGGCCGGCGGCCCGCGCGGGGCGGGTCCGTTCTCGCCGTTCGAGCGCATGGTCGCCTGGCGCTACCTGCGCTCGCGCCGCAAGGACACGGTGATCTCGGTCATCTCGATGATCTCCTTCACCGGCATCATGCTCGGCGTCGCGACGCTGATCATCGTCATGGCGGTGATGAACGGCTTCCGCGCCGAGCTGCTGTCGCGCATCCTCGGCGTCAACGGCCATCTGATCGTCCAGCCGGTCGATCGCTCCTTCGACGACTACGCCGAGGTGGCGGCGCGCATCAACGGCGTGCCGGGCGTGCGCTACGCCATCCCCCTGGTCGACGGCCAGGTACTGGCGACCGGCCATGCCATCAACGGCACCGGCGCGCTGGTTCGCGGCATCCGCGAGGACGACATCACCCGGCTCGATTTCGTCGCCCAGAACATCAGGCAGGGCTCGCTGGTCGGCTTCGCCACCGGCGAGGGCGTCGCCATCGGCAAGCGCATGGCCGACGCGCTGGCGCTTTCGGTCGGCGACGGCATCCAGCTCGTCGCGCCCGAGGGCGACGTCACGCCCTTCGGCGTCACGCCGCGGCAGAAGATCTATCCCGTCACCGCCATCTTCGAGATCGGCATGTCGGAGATCGACGGCGCGATCATCTACATGCCGCTGGAGGAGGCGCAGCTCTTCTTCAACTCGGAAGGCATCGTCCAGAAGCTCGAGGTGTTCGTCGACGATCCCGACGCCGTCGACACGCTGCGCGGGCCGGTCGAGGCGGCGGCGGCGCGGCAGGTCTATCTGACCGACTGGCGCCAGAGCAACCGCACCTTCTTCGCCACGCTCCAGGTCGAGCGCAACGTCATGTTCATGATCCTGACCATGATCGTGCTGGTGGCGGCGCTCAACATCATCTCCGGCCTCATCATGCTGGTGAAGGACAAGGGCCGCGACATCGCCATCCTGCGCACCATGGGCGCGACGAGCGGCGCGGTAATGCGCATCTTCATGATGACCGGGGCGGCGATCGGCATCACCGGCACCATCGCCGGCGTCGTCCTCGGCGTCGTCGTGTGCCTCAACGTCGAGAGCATCCGCCAGTTCTTCTCGTGGCTTTCGGGAACGACGCTGTTCGACCCCGAATTCTACTTCCTGAGCCAGCTTCCGGCCAAGATGGACGCGAGCGAGACGATCTCGGTCGTCCTGATGGCGCTGACGCTGTCCTTCCTCGCCACGCTGTTCCCGGCATGGCGGGCGGCGAGGCTCGATCCGGTCGAGGCGCTGCGCTACGAATGATGACGCAACCGGCAACACTCGAACTCAGGACCGTCGAGCGCGCCTATGGCGAGGGCGAGCACCGGCTCGTCATTCTCGACGGCGCGGATTTCCGGCTGGCGCGCGGCGAGATGGTGGCGCTGGTCGCCCCGTCCGGCGCCGGCAAGTCGACGCTCCTGCACACGGCGGGCCTGCTCGAGCATCCCGACGGCGGCGAGGTGCTGGTGGCGGGGCGGCAGTGCTCCGGCCTTTCCGACGACGAGCGCACCGCCATCCGGCGCAACGAGATCGGCTTCGTCTACCAGTTCCATCACCTCCTGCCGGAGTTCAGCGCGCTGGAGAACGTGATGATGCCGCAGCTGGTGCGGGGCCTCGGCGACGCCGAGGCGCGCGTGCGCGCCATGCAGCTTCTCGACTATATGAAGATCGGCGCGCGCGCCGAGCACAGGCCGGCCGAGCTCTCCGGCGGCGAGCAGCAGCGCGTGGCCATCGCCCGCGCCGTCGCCAACGCGCCGCTGATCCTGCTCGCCGACGAGCCGACCGGCAATCTCGACCCGGCCACGGCCGGCTACGTGTTCGACGCGCTGGAGGCGCTGGTGCGCCAGTCCGGCCTGTCGGCGCTGATCGCCACCCACAATCACGATCTCGCGGCGCGGATGGACCGCCGCGTCACGCTCGAAAAGGGCAGGATCGTCGATTTCTGAGGCTTCCCCGGTTCGCATAAAAGCGGAGCCGACCCTTTGGGGAAAGGGCCGGCTCCTGAACCCGGTCGCTTGGGGACGGGGAGGGTGGGGACTCGACCGGGTTGTCCCTGAATTCCCGTATTCTCTCGATCGCCGGTCCGTCCGAAGGCGGCTTTCCGGCGACCTTTGGTGCGGTTAGCGGCTGCCCGAGACCGAACCGACCAGAACGTTGCGGCCGTCCTCGATGCCGACCCACATGCCAGCATGCTTGGCCGACTGCCGCTTGAGATAGGTGTACTCGGTCTCGGCCCAGGTCAGGATCCGCGGCTCGAGATTGTCGAGGACGAAATCGCCCATGCTGGTGTTGACGGTCAGCACCGCGTGGCCGTCGCCGTTGGGCTGGCGCACGACGGTGATCAGCAGGTTGGAAGCGGGCACGCCCGCCTTCAACAGCCGCTTGCGCTTTTCCAGCACGTAGTCCTCGCAGTCGCCATAGCCGTTGACCGGATAGGACCAGCGCTCCTCGACGCCCCACATCTCCATGTCGGTCCGCGGCGTGACCATGGTGTTGACGACGTTGTTGACGTCGACCATCGCCGCCCAGAGCTTGCGCGTCAGCTCGACCGGGCGGTGGGCGACGGTCTTGGCGCATTCGTCGGGCTTCTGCTGGCAGAATTCGTAGTGGCCGACCGGCTGCGTCGACAGCCCCGCGGTCGGCATGAAAGCCTGCGCCTGCGCCATGGTTGCAGTCGCGCCGAGCACGGCGGCGGCCAGAACCGCAGGCAGGATCTTCTTCGTGGTCCCCATTGTGTCGTCTCCCCTTTGACGAGGGCACAATGGCAGATACGAATTTATGTCACGCAAAGTTGCGTAGTATAACTTTTAGAAAAACAAGCTCATTTTCTCATATACTATGATTAGAATAAATATAGAACAGTATTAAAACAGTAGTCTAATTTGCATAAAATTGTATCGATCGGCCAGCGCAAAGCTTCCGGCCGCACAGCGCCCCGCGCTAACGAAAAAGGCCGGCGACGGGCCGGCCTTGCTGACGTTCCGAAGAGATTGAGGCGGCGATGCGTCCCGCAGACGCCCGCCGCCCTGACGGCTCAGGTCAATTGCCGCTGAACGCGGCCGCGAGCGTATCCTCGCGCTGGAGCATGGCAAACTCGATCGCCACGCCGTCCTCGAAGTGGCGGACCACGCGGCCGCGCATGGCGCCGAGCGTCACCGCCGCGCCGAGCGGCGGCTTGACCTCGATCTCGATCGCCGCGCCGGACAGCGACAGGTCGATGATCCGGCAGCGATATTCCTGGCCATCGTCGAGGCGCAGGGTGCTGAGCGGGTTGCGCGGCGTGATGCGTTCGTGGCGGCGATCCTCGGGCAGGTCGAGCTCGTGCCGGTTGGCGAGCCATGTCAGCTGCGCGGCGAGCTTGTCGCGCTTGCGCTCCGAGGCGAGGATCGTCATCGCAAAGCCGTCGCGGAGCAGGCGGGTGACCACCCCCTCGATGCGGCCGATATGATCGAGATAGACGATGACCTTCTCGCCCAGCTCGCCGGGCCGGTTGGCGCGCAGCGCCACGTCGCCGGGCGACATGTCGATGACCTGGCACGGATGTTCGGTGCGATCCTCAAGCATGTAGCGGCCATAGACCTTCACGCGAACGCGTTGAAAGTTACGCCTCTCCGCCTGTGACGGCGCTACCTTGATCGCCGCTAGTGCCATTTCTATCGCCTGCCCTGACGCCGGAATCCCTCCGCTTCATGCGAAGACTGCCAAAGGTTAATCGTGGACGGTTAACATCCCGTATCGCGCGCAGCGGCGAAAAAGCGCCGGCGCGCCATGAAAAAGGGCCGGGGCGTCGCCGCCCCGGCCCGCTATTCGCCTGTCCCGCAGTATCAGATCGAGTAGTACATGTCGAACTCGACCGGGTGCGGCGTCATCTCGAAGCGCATCACCTCCACCATCTTCAGCTCGATGAACGCGTCGATCTGGTCGTCGTCGAACACGCCGCCGGCCTTGAGGAAGGCGCGGTCCTTGTCGAGGTTGACCAGCGCCTCGCGCAGCGAGCCCGAGACGGTCGGGATCTGCTTCAGCTCCTTCGGCGGCAGGTCGTAGAGGTCCTTGTCCATCGGCTGGCCGGGGTGGAGCTTGTTCTTGATGCCGTCGAGGCCGGCCATCAGCAGCGCGGCGAAGGCGAGATAGGGGTTCGCGCCCGGATCGGGGAAGCGGACCTCGACGCGCTTCGACTTCGGCGACGAGCCGAACGGGATGCGGCAGGAAGCCGAGCGGTTGCGCGCCGAATAGGCGAGCAGCACCGGCGCCTCATAGCCCGGGACCAGACGCTTGTAGGAGTTGGTCAGCGGGTTGGTGAAGGCGTTGATCGCCTTGGCGTGCTTGATGACGCCGCCGATGAAGTAGAGGCAGCTCTCCGACAGGCCGGCATATTCGTTGCCGGCGAAGGTCGGCTTGCCTTCCTTCCAGATCGACAGGTGGACGTGCATGCCCGAGCCGTTGTCGCCGAAGATCGGCTTCGGCATGAAGGTCGCGGTCTTGCCGTAGGCGGCGGCGACCTGGTGCACGACATACTTGTAGAGCTGCATCTTGTCGGCATTGCGCAGCAGCGTGTCGAACTTGACGCCCAGCTCGTGCTGTGCGGCAGCGACCTCATGGTGATGCTTCTCGACGACGACGCCCATCTCGGTCAGCACCGTCAGCATCTCGGAGCGCATGTCCTGCAGCGAGTCGAGCGGCGGGACCGGGAAGTAGCCGCCCTTGACGCGCGGCCGGTGGCCGAGATTGCCGGTCTCGTATTCGGTGTCGTCGTTCGACGGCAGCTCGCTCGAATCGACCCGGAACCCGGTGTTGTACGGGTCGGCCTTGAAGCGGACGTCGTCGAAGACGAAGAACTCGGCTTCCGGCCCGACATAGACCGTGTCGCCGAAGCCTTCGGCCTTGAGATAGGCCTCGGCTTTGCGGGCGATGCCGCGCGGGTCGCGGCCATAGGGCTCGCCCGAGACCGGATCGAGGATGTCGCAGATCAGGACCAGCGTCGACTGCGCGAAGAACGGGTCCATATGCGCGGTCTCGAGGTCCGGCATCAGCACCATGTCGGACTCGTTGATCGCCTTCCAGCCGGCGATGGAGGAGCCGTCGAACATCACGCCGTCGGCGAACATGTCTTCGTCCACGACGCCGACATCCATGGTGACGTGCTGCAGCTTGCCCTTGGGGTCGGTGAAACGCAGGTCGAGGAACTTGATGTCGTTGTCCCTGATGCGCTTCATGATGTCGTCTGCTGTGGTCATTTCTCGCTTTCCTTCAATGGTGACGGAGTGGAGCCGGCCGCGCGGGCCGGCGGATGGGTGGTTCAGATGGCGTCGTTTCCGGTCTCGCCGGTGCGGATGCGCACGACTTCCTCGACATTGGTGACGAAGATCTTGCCGTCGCCGATGCGGCCCGTCTGCGCCGCCTTGCGGATCGCCTCGATGGCGGCCTCGACCGCGTCGTCCGGCAGGACGACCTCGATCTTCACCTTGGGCAGGAAGTCGACGACATATTCGGCGCCGCGATAGAGCTCCGTATGTCCCTTCTGGCGTCCGAAGCCCTTCGCCTCGGTGACGGTGATGCCCTGGAGCCCGACTTCCTGCAGGGCTTCCTTGACCTCGTCGAGCTTGAACGGCTTGATGATCGCCTCGATCTTTTTCATGTGGTGGCGGCCTCCGATTGGGTGAGACATGCGGGACGAACCCGTCTCGCACTATTGAAAGCAGGAACCGTGCCAAACTGGCCGACACGGAACCGTGGAAGGAAAAGCGTTGTTTGCCGCGCTCCTTTGCCGGGAGCGGAAGGTTCTGGCAGGGTTGCGCACGCATCGCACAGTAGAGGCAGGTCAATTATGATGCAATCTGCACAAAAATCAGGCACAGGGCTGGAGGTGCTGACGCCGGCGGAAATGGCCGAGGCCGACAGGCTGGCCGCCGAGATCGGTCCGAACGACGGTTACGGCCTGATGCGCAACGCCGGCGCCGCCATCCTGCGCGCGGTGCTGACGCGCTATCCGCAGGCGCAGGGCTTCGACGTGCTGTGCGGGCCGGGCAACAATGGCGGCGACGGTTACGAGGTGGCACGGCTGCTTCACGAGGCCGGCATGCCCGTCGCGGTCTGGCGCGAAGGCCGGCCCCGGCCCGGCAGCGACGCGGAGCGGGCCGCCGGCCGTTGCCCCGTCGCGCCGCGGCCGCTCGACGATTTCGCGCCGCAGCCGGGCGGGGTGGTGATCGACGCGCTCTACGGGGCCGGGCTCGCCCGCGCCCTCGACGGCGCGGCGGCGCTGGCGGCGGAACGCTGCCGCGCGGCCGGCGCGGCGGTCATCGCCGTCGACCTGCCGTCAGGCCTGTCGGGCGAGAGCGGCAGGGCTGTGGGCGCGGTGTTCGCGGCGGACCTCACCGTCACCTTCTTCCGCCTTAAGCCGGCGCATCTGATCGAGCCGGGCAGGGCGCTGTGCGGCGAGGTGGCGCTGGCCGACATCGGCATTCCCGACGCCGTGCTTGAGACAATCGCGCCGAAAACCTTCCGCAACCTGCCGGCACTGTGGTCGGCGGCGCTGCCGCGCCCGCGGCGCGACCAGCACAAATATTCGCGCGGCCATGTCGCGGTCCTTTCGGGCGGTCCCTCCTCGACCGGCGCGGCGCGGCTCACGGCGCTCGCCGCCGCGCGCATCGGCGCCGGCGCGGTCAGCATCTGGTCTCCGGGCAACGCGCTCGCCGTCAACGCCGCGCACCTGACCTCGATCATGGTCCGCAAGGTGGACGCGCCGGACGGCCTCGCCGCCGCGTTCGAGGCGCGGCGGCCCGACGCCATGGTGATCGGCCCTGGCTTCGGCCTCGACCGGCCGCTGCGCGAAACGGTGATCGAGGCACTGAGGCTAACGGGGAAAAGGGCGCTCGTCCTCGACGCCGACGCGCTGACCGCCTTCCGCGACGCGCCGGACGCGCTCTTTGCCGCCATCGCGGCCTCGGAAGCCAATGCGGTGCTGACTCCGCATGAGGGCGAATTCGCGCGGCTTTATCCCGATCTCGCCGCCGACGAAGGCCTGTCGAAGCTCACCCGCGCACGGGCAGCAGCGGCGCGCGCCGGCGCGGTCGTGATCCTGAAAGGCCCGGACACCGTCATCGCCGCGCCGGACGGCCGCGCCGCGATCAACGAGAACGGCTCGCCATGGCTGGCGACCGCCGGCTCGGGCGACGTTCTCGCCGGCATGGTCGCCGGGCTGTGCGCGCAGAAGATGCCGGCCTTCGAGGCCGCTTGCGCTGCTGTCCGGCTACACGCCGAGGCGGCATCGCGCTTCGGGCCGGGGCTGATCGCCGAGGACCTGCCCGGCCTCCTGCCCGCCCTGCTGCGCGAGCTGTTATGAATCGACGCGCTTTTGCAGCGCCATCGCGCCGAAGGGCGCGCGCGATTTGCCCTCGGTGATGAAGTAGACGAACACGTCACGCTTCTTCTTCGCCGCCGTGACGGAAGCGTCGGCATAGGGCAGGTCGCCCGGCTGGCCGCCGGCCGCCCATTCCTTCGCCCGCAGGGCCCAGCCGTCGAGCTCGCGTTCCGGGTAGCAGTTCGCGTTGTCGTCGCTGCCGCGCTGCAACCGCGCATAGACGAAATCGCCGGTCACGTCGGCGATCTCGGGATAGGCCGCATGATGGGCGTAGACGATCGCTGCGCCATGTTTGCGCGCCAGCGCGACGAACTCGGGCACGTTGAAGCTGTCGTGGCGCACTTCCAGCGCATGGCGCAGCGACACGCCGGCCTGCTTCGCCGGCAGCACCTTCAGGAATCCCTCGAAATCGGCGGCGTCGAACTTCTTGGTCGGCGCGAACTGCCACAGGATCGGGCCGAGCTTGTCACCCAGCTCCGCCACGCCGGAATCGAGAAACCGCTGCACGGACTCGCCGGCTTCCGCCAGCACCCGGCGGTTGGTGGAAAAGCGGATCGCCTTCAGCGAGAAGACGAAGCCGTCCGGCGCGTCCGCCGCCCATTTGGCGAAGGTTTCCGGCTTGAAGGTCGAGTAATAGGTGCCGTTGACCTCGATGGTCTTCACCTGGCCGGCGGCATGGCGAAGCTGCTTCGCCTTGGCCAGCTTGTCGGGATAGAAGGTTCCCTCCCACGGCTCGAAGGTCCAGCCGCCCATGCCGGCGCGGATTTCTCCTGCTGCGCTCATGTGAACCTCCTCCTTGCATCCTTGCCGGTCATCGACGCCTTGGCGGGTCCCGGCGCAACCCGTTTCATGCCGGCGGCACGAAGGGCTGCGAGATCTCGCGGAACACCGGCATCGCCTCCAGCGCCTCGCAATGGGCGGCGAGCGCCGGATACGCGGCAAGGTCGGCGAGATCGGGGTGGGAATCGCGCATGTGGCGCAGCGAGGCGGCCGCCGCGATGTCGGCATGGCCGATCCGCGCGCCGAACCAGTACGGCCCGGCACGGCCGGCGCGGTCGGCCTCAAGCGCGGCGAGTGTGCCGCGAATCTGCGCGAGGCACCGGCTCTCCCAGCTTGCCGAGGCGGTCTCGTGCGGCCGGCGCTCGTAGAACAGGCTGACCGTCTTGTCGGCGATGCCGCTTGCCAGCGCCGCCACCTTAAGCGACTCGCGGCGGGCCGGACCGGCGCGCGGGTGCAGGGCACGGTCCGCGCCGGCCAGCTCGTCGAGATGGTCGAGAATGGTCGCGCTGTCGACCAGCACCTCGCCGTCGTCGAGCACCAGTGTCGGAACCCGCGTCAGCGGGTTCAGCGCCGCGATCTTCTCCGCATCGCCGAACACCGACCACGGCCGATGCTCGAACGGCATGTCGTAGAGCCGGAGCGCGATGCCGACACGCCGGACGAAGGATGAATCGTACTGGCCGATCAGGATCACGCCGAACTCCCTTTTTCCATTCGCCGGCGGGCTGGACGCAGCCTCTACTCCGCCGCTTCCCGCTTCCGTGCGCCCGGCCGCCGCTCCAGAAGCTCCTTCAGGAACTGCCCGGTATGGCTGCGCGGCTCGGCGACGATCTCCTCCGGCGTGCCGGAGGCCACCAGCTCGCCGCCGCCGTCGCCGCCGTCGGGACCCAAGTCGAGCAGCCAGTCGGCTGTCTTGATGACCTCGAGATTGTGCTCGATCACCACCACCGTGTTGCCTTGATCGACCAGCTCGTGCAGCACTTCGAGCAGCTTGGCGACGTCGTGGAAGTGAAGTCCGGTGGTCGGCTCGTCGAGGATGTAGAGCGTCTTGCCGGTGGCCTTGCGCGACAACTCCTTGGCGAGCTTGATGCGCTGGGCCTCGCCGCCCGACAGCGTCGTCGCCTGCTGGCCGACCTTGATGTAGCCGAGGCCGACCTTGTGCAGCGTCTCCAGCTTGTCGCGCACGCCGGGCACGGCGGCGAAGAACTCGACGCCTTCCTCCACCGTCATGTCGAGCACGTCGGCGATCGACTTGCCCTTGAACAGCACCTCCAGCGTCTCGCGGTTGTAGCGCTTGCCGTGGCAGACGTCGCAGGTGACGTAGACGTCGGGCAGGAAGTGCATCTCGATCTTGATGACGCCGTCGCCCTGGCAGGCCTCGCAGCGCCCGCCCTTGACGTTGAACGAGAACCGCCCCGGCTGGTAGCCGCGCGCCTTGGCTTCGGGCAGGCCCGCGAACCAGTCGCGGATCGGCGTGAACGCGCCGGTATAGGTCGCGGGGTTCGACCGCGGCGTGCGGCCGATGGGCGACTGGTCGATGTCGATCACCTTGTCGAGGAACTCCAGCCCCTCGATGCGCTCGTGCGGGGCGGGCTGCTCGCGCGAGCCCATGATGCGGCGGGAAGCCGCCTTGTAGAGCGTCTCGATCAGGAAGGTGGACTTGCCGCCACCGGACACGCCGGTGACGCAGGTGAAGGTGCCAAGCGGAATCTCCGCCGTCACGTCCTTCAGATTGTTGCCGCGCGCGCCGACGACCTTGATGCGCTTGCCCTTCTTGCCCTTGCGCCGCTCGGCCGGCACGGGCACGGCGAGCGCGCCGGACAGGTATTGCCCGGTCAGCGAGGCGGGATTGGCCATGACCTCCGCCGGCGTTCCTTTCGCGATCACCTGCCCGCCATGGATGCCGGCGGCCGGGCCGATGTCGACGACATAGTCGGCCGTCAGCACCGCGTCCTCGTCATGCTCGACGACGATGACGGTGTTGCCGAGGTCGCGCAGGTGCTTCAGCGTGTCGAGCAGGCGCGCATTGTCGCGCTGGTGCAGGCCGATGGACGGCTCGTCGAGCACGTAGAGCACGCCGGTGAGGCCGGAGCCGATCTGCGAGGCGAGGCGGATGCGCTGGCTTTCGCCGCCCGACAGCGTGCCCGAATTGCGCGACAGCGTCAGGTAATCGAGGCCGACATCGTTGAGGAAGCGCAGCCGCTCGCGGATTTCCTTCAGGATGCGCGTCGCGATCTCGTTCTGCTTGTCGGAAAGCTTCTCCGGCAGCTCGGTGAACCACCGATCCGCCTTGCGGATCGACATTTCCGTGACCTCGCCGATATGCAGGCCGCCGACCTTGACCGCCAGCGCCTCGGGCTTGAGGCGATAGCCGTTGCAGGCCGGGCAGGGCGTCGACGACATGAACCGCTCGATCTCCTCGCGCATCCACGCCGATTCCGTCTCCTTCCAGCGCCGCTCGAGGTTCGGGATCACGCCCTCGAAGGTCTTCGAGGTCTTGTAGGCGCGCACGCCGTCATCATAGGCGAACTCGATCCGGCGCTCGCCGGTGCCGTGGAGGATCGCGTTCTTCGCCTCGTCGGAAAGCTCGCGCCAGCGGTCGCCGACCTTGAAGCCGTAGACCTTGCCCAGCGCCTCCAGCGTCTGGAGGTAATAGGGCGAGGTCGACTTCGCCCACGGCGCCACCGCGCCTTCGCGCAAGCTGACATGCTCCTCCGGCACGACGAGGTCGGCGTCGATGGCGCGCTGGGTGCCGAGGCCGTCGCAGGCCGAGCAGGCGCCGAACGGGTTGTTGAACGAGAACAGCCGCGGCTCGATCTCGGGAATAGTGAAGCCCGAGACGGGACAGGCGAATTTCTCAGAGAAAAGAATGCGTTCGTGGGTTTCGTTCTTGGACTTGTTGACCGCGTCCTCGCCGGTCTGGCCTTCGGGCAGCGGCTTGTCGGCGAACTCGGCGACCGCGATGCCCTCGGCGAGCTTCAGCGCCGTTTCGAGCGAATCCGCCAGCCGCGAGGCGATGTCGCCGCGCACGACGAGGCGGTCGACCACCACGTCGATGTCGTGCTTGTACTTCTTGTCGAGCGCCGGCACGTCGGCGATCTCGTAGAAGACGCCGTCGACCTTGACGCGCTGAAAGCCCTTCTTCTGGAGCTCGGCGAGCTCCTTGCGGTATTCGCCCTTGCGCCCGCGCACGATCGGCGCGGTGATGTAGAGCCGCGTGCCTTCCTCCAGCGCCAGCACGCGGTCGACCATCTGGCTGACCGTCTGGCTCTCGATCGGCAGGCCGGTCGCCGGCGAATAGGGCACGCCCGCCCGCGCGAACAGCAGGCGCATATAGTCGTAGATTTCCGTCACCGTGCCGACGGTGGAGCGCGGGTTCTTCGAGGTCGTCTTCTGCTCGATGGAGATCGCCGGCGACAGCCCGTCGATCTGGTCGACGTCGGGCTTCTGCATCATTTCGAGAAACTGGCGCGCATAGGCCGACAGGCTCTCGACATAGCGGCGCTGGCCCTCGGCATAGATGGTGTCGAAGGCGAGCGACGACTTGCCGGAGCCGGACAGGCCGGTCATCACGATCAGCCGGTCGCGGGGCAGGTCGAGGTCGATGTTCTTGAGGTTGTGCTCGCGCGCGCCGCGAATGGAGATGAATTTGTGGTCCGCCATGACCTCTGTGCCGCCTTGGGATCGGGAAGCCGGGGCGAGAGCGCGCCAGGCAGGCTCCATATGGCGATTGCGCCTTGCCCCGTCCAGACGCCGCCGCGAAACCTTGCTCGCTTTTCGCGCTTTGCGCCGAAGATGGCAAGCGAAAAGAACAGAAAGCGAACATATTTTTGCCGCCAGCGGCGGCCGGCATCGGCCCTTGGGAGGCAGAAGGCATCACGATTTGTTGCAGCCGCCGGTCCGGCGGTTGACCCCGCGGCCCGCTGCGCTAGACTTCTTTGCGTGCCGGATGCAGCTCGCCGCCGCCGTTGTCCTCGATGCCGAACGGCGTCGGAAACGGCAGGCCGCTCGAGCGCGACGGCGCGATGGCGAAACCGGAAAGAGGAGGGAGCCATGACTCCACCGGACCAGTCGAAGAGGTTCCACCAGGACGTGGAACCGCGGCGATAGAAGCGGCATCGACGCGTCCCCGACGCGCGATGAGGCCTTCGCCGTTTCCCCTTACAATCTGACGATCGGTCGGATCATCGGGCGGCGACCCGAGACGCATCCGAAAATGAAGCCGGCTTCGTTCCGGCGCAAGGCAAGGCCGGGTGACGACCGGCAGGACGCCGAAAAAAGAAAGCCCCGTGCGCCGGAACGGCCACGGGGCATTTTCGTCGATGCGGCCGTCTTCGCTTCTTATGGGAAGCCGTGCCGCATGAAAGGGCGGAAGCGGAGATTTCTCGCCGCTCGCCGCCCGCCGCATCACCAGTGGAAGTTGACGCCAACCTTGAACGTGTGGACCCGGGTCCGCGCGCTGACCTCAAGGCCGCTATCGACCGTATAGGTACTGCGGCCGAGATCGTAATAGAGATATTCCCCCTTCGCGGACCACGCGTCGGAAAAGGCCATTTCCGCGCCCGCGCCGGCTGTCCAGCCCACCCGGGTCTTGCGCTCGCCGGCTGTTACGCCGCCCAACTCCGTCTCGATCCGCACGCTGCCAAGCCCGAGGCCTGCGGTGCCGTACAGCAGCACATTGTCGAACGCGTAGCCCGCGCGGCCACGCACCGAACCGAGCCAGCCTATGTCCGAGTTGCAGGAGTAAGTGGGAGACGGGCAAGGCGTATCGCCGTCGATATCGGCGTAGGAGAGATCGGCCTCGCCGCCGAAGACCCAGGCGCCGTTCTGGACGTTATAACCGGCCTGGACGCCACCGAAAGCGCCGCTGCCGCTATGGCTGGCGGCGCCGCCAACCACGTACTGCCAGCCGATCCGGCTGCCGGCGCCGCCGCCATGAAGGCCGACATAGAAGCCGGTCCAGTCGAAAACCGTCGGCGCGGTGGTATCCACGAACTGATCCGCGGCGCTGGCAGGGGTGGCGATCATCAGTGCCGCCGCTGCGGCACTTGCAAGAAAGTAGCTGCGCATTTTGGGGGCTCCCGCTCACTGTATTGGCGCAGCATCATCCCGCGCGCCGCCGGCGACAACGGATTCTTGAGTGTCGCGCCGTCCTCCTTCTCCGATCTGCGACAAACTGTCACATAGGCGCAACAACTGTTACCCCGATGCAACATTCCAAGCCGCCCGCTCCCTCCTCGGAAGAAGGCGGAAACGGCGATCGTGCCTGGGGGAAACGGCCGGAAAGCGCGTTCGTGCGTGGCAACGCGGCCGATTCGGGCGTATAGAGGGCGTTTCACGTAAGCGTTCGAGCTCGCGCAGGAGAGTGTGATGGCAGGCAGCGTCAACAAGGTCATTCTGGTCGGCAATCTCGGAGCCGACCCCGAGATCAGGCGCCTCAACTCCGGCGATCCGGTCGTCAATATCCGCATCGCGACCTCGGAGTCGTGGCGCGACAAGATGAGCGGCGAACGCAAGGAAAAGACCGAGTGGCACAATGTCGTGATCTTCAACGACAACCTCGCCAAGGTCGCCGAGCAGTACCTGAAGAAGGGCATGAAGGTCTATGTCGAGGGCCAGTTGCAGACCCGCAAATGGCAGGACCAGCAGGGGCAGGACCGCTACACGACCGAAATCGTGCTGCAGAAGTTCCGCGGCGAGTTGCAGATGCTCGACGCGCGCGGCGAGGGCGGCGGCGGCCAGGTCGGCTATGAGCGCGGCGGCAGCAGCGGCGGCTATCAGGGCGGTGGCGGTGGCCGCGGGTCGGATTTCGGCCAGCAGTCCGGCGGCGGCGAGCGTGGACGCGGCAGCGGCGGTGGCAGCGGTGGCGGCTATTCGCAGGACCTCGACGACGAAATCCCGTTCTGAGCCGGCAACAGCCGTGGCGCCTGCCTGACCGGCTTTCCGGTTGTGGCGCACGAAACTGAAGACGCGTCGCAAGTCTCCGGCTTGCGGCGCGTTCTCGTTTCAGGCGCCCGTCACGCCGCCGCCAGCGCCTTGATGCCGTCGGCGACGAACTGCACGGCCAGCGCGGCGAGGATGACGCCGAGCAGGCGCGTCAGGATCGAGCGGCCGGTCTCGCCGAGGAAGCGGTCGATGCGCTCCGACAGCACCAGCACGACAAAGGTGATGAGGATGCAGGCGGCGAGGATGGCGAGCAGCATCAGCGTGCCGGCGACGCCGCCGAAAGCGCTCGACAGCAGCACCGTCGCCGAGATCGCGCCGGGGCCGGCGATCAGCGGGATCGCCAGCGGAAAGGCGGCGATGTTGCGGATGTGGTCGATGGTGACCGCCTTGTCGGCGCTGCGGTTCTTGCGCTCCTGCCGCCGCTCGAAGATCATCTCGAAGGCGATCCAGAACAGGAGCAGCCCGCCGGCCACGCGGAAGGCGGGCAGAGTGATGCCGAACAGCGACAGGATCGCCGCGCCGGCGACCGCGAACACGGCCATGACGATGAAGCCGATGATCGAGGCGCGCAGACTGACCTGGAACCGCTCGGCGCGGTTCATCCCGCCGGTGAGCGCGAGGAAGAGCGGCGCGAGGCCGGGCGGGTCGATCGTCACCAGAAGCGTGACGAAGGCGTTAAGCAGCGTGTCGTAGCCGGGCATCGGTCCTCCCTGGTCCAGCCTCGATGAGGGCGACCCCGACAGGACCTTCCCGGCGAAAAGCCGTCGCCGCCCGTGCCCTGTCCGTTGGTTCGCGCGCCATCGCGGCGGCCCGAATGTCCTAGCCGAAGAAGCCCGGTTTTTCCAGCGAGGCGGCGCGCGCGAAGGCCGGGCAGGGCCCGCGGATGCCGGGCCGATTCGCGATTTTTCCCCTCCGCCGCGCTCCGAATCGCCCTCCGGCATCGCATGTGCCGCGCCGGGTCGTTACTTCCCCGTATAACACATTGAAAGAACGAAGGAAAATGGCACTGGATAATGAGGTTGCCGATTTGGAAAACCGGGCCCGGTTCCTATATAAGGGGTGAATGATTCCCAGCAGAAACGTGATCACCATTGACTGACCAGACCACGCCGCGCGGGCCGCAGGACATGCCCGAAGGTATCGAACCCATCTCCATAGTCGAGGAGATGCAGCGATCCTATCTCGATTACGCCATGAGCGTGATCGTGGCCCGCGCGCTGCCCGACGTGCGCGACGGCCTGAAGCCGGTCCACCGCCGCATCCTCTACGCCTCGCACGAGAGCGGCTATCACTGGAACCGCAAATATGTGAAGGCGGCGCGTCCGGTCTCGGACGTGATGGGTAAGTACCATCCCCATGGCGACGCCTCGATCTACGACGCCCTGGTGCGCATGGCGCAGGACTGGTCGATGCGGGTGCCGCTGATCGACGGGCAGGGCAATTTCGGCTCCATCGACGGCGATCCCCCGGCGGCGATGCGCTACACCGAGGCGCGGCTGACCAAGGTCGCCCACGAGATCCTCGAGGACATCGACAAGGACACGGTCGATTTCCAGGAGAACTACGACGGCTCGGACAGCGAGCCGAAGGTGCTGCCGGCGCGCTTCCCGAACCTTCTCGTCAACGGCTCGGGCGGCATCGCCGTCGGCATGGCGACCAACATCCCGCCGCACAATCTCGGCGAGGTCATCGACGGCGCGATCGCGCTGATCGACAACCCGGCCATCGACCTGCCCGAGCTGATGGAGATCATCCCGGGCCCCGATTTCCCGACCGGCGGCATCGTGCTCGGCCGCTCAGGCATCTATTCGGCCTATTCGACCGGACGCGGCTCGATCCTCATGCGCGGGCGCGTGCATTTCGAGGAAATCCGCAACGACCGCGAGGCCATCGTCGTCACCGAGGTTCCCTATCAGGTGAACAAGGCGTCGATGATCGAGAAGATGGCCGAGCTGGTGCGCGACAAGCGCATCGAGGGCATCTCCGACATCCGCGACGAGAGCGACCGGCAGGGCTATCGCGTCGTCGTCGAGCTGAAGCGCGACGCCAATGCCGAGGTGATCCTCAACCAGCTCTACCGCTACACGCCGCTGCAGACCTCGTTCGGCGCCAACATGGTGGCGCTGAACGGCGGCAAGCCCGAATTGATGACGCTGCTCGACATGCTGCGCGCCTTCGTCGCCTTCCGCGAGGAGGTGATCAGCCGCCGCACGAAATACCTGCTGCGCAAGGCGCGCGAGCGCGCCCACGTGCTGGTCGGCCTCGCCATCGCCGTCGCCAACATCGACGAGGTGATCCGCCTGATCCGCCGGGCGCCCGACCCGCAGACGGCGCGCGAGCAGCTGATGGAGCGGCGCTGGCCGGCCTCGGACGTCGAGGCGCTGATCCGCCTGATCGACGATCCGCGCCACCGCATCAACGAGGACGGCACCTACAACCTGTCCGAGGAGCAGGCCCGCGCCATCCTCGAATTGCGCCTCCAGCGCCTGACCGCGCTCGGCCGCGACGAGATCGCCGACGAATTGAACAAGATCGGGCTGGAGATCTCCGACTATCTCGACATCCTGTCCTCGCGTGCCCGCATCCAGGGCATCGTCAAGGACGAGCTGGTCGCCGTGCGCGACGAGTTCGGCACGCCGCGCCGCACGGAGCTCGCCGACGGCGGCGCCGACATGGACGACGAGGACCTGATCCAGCGCGAGGACATGGTCGTCACCGTCACCCACGAGGGCTACATCAAGCGCGTGCCGCTCTCGATCTACCGGGCGCAGGCCCGCGGCGGCAAGGGCCGCTCCGGCATGTCGACCAAGGACGACGATTTCGTCACCCGCCTGTTCGTCGCCAACACGCACACGCCGATCCTGTTCTTCTCCTCGCGCGGCATCGTCTACAAGGAGAAGGTCTGGCGGCTTCCGGTCGGCACGCCCCAGTCGCGCGGAAAGTTCCTGCGCAACATGCTGCCGCTGGAGGAGGGCGACCGCATCACCGCCATCCTGCCGCTGCCGGACGAGTCGGAATGGGACCGTCTCGACGTCATGTTCGCCACCACGCGCGGCACGGTTCGGCGCAACAAGCTTTCCGACTTTGCCGATGTAAAGCGCAATGGCAAAATCGCGATGAAGTTCGACGAGGAAGGCGATGCCATCCTTGCCGTCGAGACCTGCACCGACAATGACGATGTTCTGCTCACCGCATCGAGCGGCCAGTGCATCCGCTTCCCCGTTTCGGATGTCCGCGTCTTCGCCGGTCGCTCGTCTCAGGGCGTTCGCGGCATTTCGCTGGGCGAGGGCGATCGCGCTATCTCCATGACCATTCTCGGCCATGTCGAGGCTTCGCCGGGCGAGCGTTCCACTTATCTCAAGCGGTCGATCGCGGAACGTCGCACCGCGCTGAGCGAAGCTGGAGACGGCGAGGACGAGGTCACGCTGACCAACGAGGAGGTCGGCGAGGACATGGAACTGAGCGAGGAACGCTATGCCTTCCTGAAGGAACGCGAGCAGTTCGTGCTGACCGTGACTGAATACGGCTATGGCAAGCGCTCATCGTCGTATGATTTCCGAGTGATCGGCCGCGGCGGCAAGGGCATTCGCGCCACCGATGTCTCAAAAGCAACGGAGATCGGAAGCCTCGTCGCGGCGTTCCCGGTGGAGGACGGCGACCAGATCATGCTGGTTTCTGATGGCGGGCAGGTGATCCGCGTTCCGGTGCACAATATTCGCTTCGCCAGCCGCACCGCCAAGGGTGTCACCGTCTTCAATACGGCTGAAGGCGAAAAGGTCGTTTCCGTCGAGCGAATTTCCGAGCCGAATGACGAGGAAGAAGAAAACGGCGCGGACGACGTGCAGGGTGCGCCGTCCGCGCCGCCGGAGGTAGAGGGTTAATCAGCCGAAACGGTTGCCGCCGGCCGCTTGCCGCCTGGCTTCCAGGCGTGCGGCTTGCGCCTCGCTGTGAAGAGCGAAGGCGGTGGCGATCAGCATTGCCAGCGTCATGACTGCGGCGAGCATGTAGATCATCATCGTCGAGCCTCCTTCGTTTTCCAGAAACGGGCGAAACGCCGTTTCGTTTCATCTTGGCTTCAGTTATACACGCCAGCTATTAACCGTTGCTGATGGCCCCGTTCATCTGGCGTTCACCATAAGCGGCCTCCATCGCTGCAATTTCAATGGCTTAGGCGGGATCATCCGGAGCCGGGCCGCCGCCGTCCCGTTCATGTTCAGGATGTGGAAATTTTTCGCCGGACGCCGCGCATCGGGCAGTTTGGCCCGTTTGTTCGGCCCTGCCGCCGAAAACGGTTCCCACTTTCGGGCGACATGCTATAGAGCCCAACCATGACAAAGCGCATCGCCTTCTATGCGGGGTCGTTCGACCCGCTCACCAACGGCCATCTCGACGTGCTGAAGGGCTCGCTCGCCATCGCCGACGAGATCGTCATCGGTATCGGCGTTCAGGCCTCGAAGCAGCCGCTGTTCTCGTTCGAGGAGCGCGTCGCGCTGATCGAGGGCGCCGCGCGCGAGGAGATGGGCGACGACTCCGGCCGCTTGCGCATCGTCTCGTTCAGCGGCCTCCTGGTCGACATCGCGCCGCAGCACGGCGCCTCGATCCTGATCCGCGGCCTGCGCGACGGCACCGATCTCGACTACGAGATGCAGATGGCCGGCATGAACGAGACCATGGCCCCGCAGCTCCAGACCGTGTTCCTGCCGGCCAGCCCCTCCGTGCGCACGATTACCGCCACACTCGTGCGCCAGATTGCGGCGATGGGCGGCAATGTGCGGCCCTTCGTGCCGGCCAACGTCGCGGTTGCGCTGGAAGCGAAGTTCAAGTCCTGAAACCGGGAGAATTCCTTATGCGTCTTGTGAGGCTCGCCTCGTCAATTATTCCCGCTGCCATCCTTGCCGCCGGCGTGCTGGCAGGCTCCGCCGCGCTCGCTGCCGAGCCGGAGAACACGCTGATCCTCAAGCTCAAGGACGGCGACGTCGTCATCGCGCTGAAGCCGGAGGTGGCGCCTAAGCATGTCGAGCAGATCAAGGCGCTGGTGCGCGGCGGCGAATACGACAACGTCGCCTTCCACCGCGTCATCGACGGCTTCATGGCCCAGACCGGCGACGTCCAGTACGGCGACCTCGAGGACGGCTTCGACGCGCGGCGCGTCGGCACCGGCGGCTCCTCGCTCGGCGACCTGCCGGCCGAGTTCTCGAGGGAGAAGTTCGTGCGCGGCGCGGTCGGCATGGCGCGCTCGCAGAGCCCCGACTCGGCCAACTCGCAGTTCTTCATCATGTTCTCCCCCGCGCCGCATCTGGAAGGCCAGTACACCGTCGTCGGCGTCGTCGAGAGCGGCATGGACGCGGTCGACCGGATCAAGCGCGGCGACCAGCGCCAGAACGGCGTCGTCGCCGAGCCCGACCGCATCGTCTCGGCGCGCATCGCCGCCGACAATTGAGACAAAAGGAAACAGACATGGCCGAGATCAAGGACCCCGAGAACACCGTCATCATGGAGACCACCAAGGGCAGGGTGGTGATCGAGCTTCTGCCCGATCTCGCCCCCGGCCATGTCGCGCGCATCAAGGAACTGGCGCGCGAGAACTTCTATGACGGCATCGTCTTCCACCGTGTCATCGACGGCTTCATGGCCCAGACCGGCGACCCGACGGGCACCGGCATGGGCGGCTCCGACAAGCCGGACCTGAAGGCCGAGTTCTCCAACATGAGCCATGTGCGCGGCACCTGCTCGATGGCGCGCTCGCAGAACCCGAACTCCGCCAACTCGCAGTTCTTCATCTGCTTCGAGGACTCGCCGTGGCTGAACCGGCAGTATTCGGTCTGGGGCCAGGTCGTCGAGGGCATGGAGAACATCGACAAGATCAAGCGCGGCGAGCCGGTGCGCGATCCCGACTCGATCGTCACCATGCGCGTCGCCGCCGACGTCTGACGGGCCGGGGCGAGGGGCGACGATGGCGGGGCTGTTCTGGCCGTTGCTCGGCATTCTCGCCGGCGCGTGCGTCGCCACGCAGGCCCCGATCAATGCCGAGCTGAGCAGGGGGCTCGGCCTGCCGGTGGCCGCCGCGGCGGCCTCCTTCCTTTCCGGCGCGATCATCCTCGCCGTCGTCACAGCCACCGTCACGCAGTTCCAGGGCGTTTCCCTCAACTGGCGCGCGCCCGCGCCGTGGCTGTTCGTCGTCGGAGGCGCGTTGGGCGCCGCGTTCGTCACCAGCAACATCATCCTGATCCCGCGCGTCGGCGCGGCCGCGACCATGGCCTTCGTCGTCGCAGGCCAGCTCATGGCCGGCATGCTGCTCGACAGGATCGGCTTCCTGGGGATGGCGGTGCGCGAGATCACGCTCGGCCGCGTCACCGGCGCGGTCCTGCTGCTCGTCGGCGCGTTGCTGATCCGGTTTTCCTGATGCGCGTCGACCTGTTCGATTTCGACCTGCCGGAGGACCGGATCGCGCTGCGCCCGGCCGAACCGCGCGACGCGGCAAGGCTGCTTCTCGTCAGGCCGGGAGAAGCGCTTGAGGACCGCGTGGTGCGCGATCTTCCCGGCCTGCTCAACCCCGGCGACGCGCTCGTCTTCAACGACACCAGGGTCATTCCCGCCCAGCTGACCGGCCTGCGCCAGCGCGGCGACGCTGTGGCGCAGGTCGACGCCACGCTGCACATGCGGATCGGTGCCGACCGCTGGAAGGCGTTCGTGCGCCCGGCCAAGCGCCTTGCCGAAGGCGACCGCGTCCAGTTCGGCGGTGCCGGCAATGCCTGCCTCGCCGGCTCGCTCGACGCCACCGTGGTCGAGAAGGGCGAGGCGGGCGAGGTGACGTTCGCCTTCGACCTCGCCGGGCCAGCGCTCGACGAGGCGCTGCATGCGGTCGGCCATGTGCCGCTGCCGCCCTATATCGCCGCAAAGCGCGCGGAGGACGCGCGCGACCTGACCGACTACCAGACGATCTATGCCCGCGACGAGGGCGCGGTCGCCGCGCCCACCGCAGGCCTCCACTTCACGCCGGAGCTGTTCGCCGCGCTCGACGCCGCCGGCATCGAGCGCCATTTCGTGACGCTGCATGTCGGCGCCGGCACCTTCCTGCCGGTCAAGGCCGACGACACGGACGATCACCGCATGCATGCCGAGATCGGCCATGTGCCGGCCGCGACCGCCGCCGCGCTCAACGCGGTCAAGGCGCGGGGCGGGCGCATCGTCTCTGTCGGTACCACCTCGCTTCGATTGATGGAAAGCGCCGCCGGCGAGGACGGGACGTTGCATGCATGGTCGGGCGCGACCGAGATCTTCATCACGCCGGGCTACCGCTTCCGCACCGCCGACATGCTGATGACCAATTTCCACCTGCCGCGCTCGACGCTGTTCATGCTGGTGTCGGCCTTTTGCGGGCTGGAGACGATGCGCGCGGCCTATGCCCATGCGATTGCCGGCGGCTACCGCTTCTATTCCTACGGCGACGCCAGCCTGCTTTACCGGAGCGAGGCATGAGCGAGACGTTCTCCTTCCGCATCCTCGCCACCGATGGCGATGCAAGGCGTGGCGAGGTCTCGATGCCGCGCGGCACGATCCGCACGCCGGCCTTCATGCCGGTCGGCACCGGCGGCACGGTCAAGGCCATGTATATGGACCAGGTGCGCGAGGCCGGCGCCGACATCATCCTCGGCAACACCTACCACCTGATGCTGCGCCCCGGGGCGGAGCGCGTGGCGCGGCTCGGGGGCCTGCACGACTTCGCCCGCTGGCCGTGGCCGATCCTCACCGATTCCGGCGGCTTCCAAGTGATGTCGCTGGCGCAGCTGCGCAAGCTGAACGAGAGCGGCGTCACCTTCCGCTCGCATATCGACGGCGCGAAATACGAGATGACGCCGGAACGCTCGATCGAGATCCAGGGTCTGCTTAATTCCGACATCCAGATGCAGCTCGACGAATGCGTGGCGCTGCCGGCGAAGCCGAAGGAGATCGAGCGGGCGATGGAGCTGTCGCTGCGCTGGGCCGAGCGCTGCAAGGCCGCCTTCGGCGACCAGCCGGGCAAGGCGATGTTCGGCATCGTCCAGGGCGGCGACGATGCCGCCTTGCGCCGACGCTCGGCCGAGGCGCTGACGGCGATGGATTTGAAGGGCTACGCCGTCGGCGGGCTGGCCGTCGGCGAGCCGCAGGCGGTGATGCTCGCCATGCTGGAGGCGACGTGCCCCGTACTGCCCGAGGACAAGCCACGCTACCTGATGGGCGTCGGCACGCCCGACGACATCCTGAAGTCGGTCGCGCGCGGCATCGACATGTTCGACTGCGTGATGCCGACGCGCGCCGGCCGCCACGGCCTCGCCTTCACCCGGCGCGGCAAGGTCAATCTGCGCAACGCCCGCCACGCCGACGACCCGCGCCCGCTCGACGCTGAAAGCGACTGCCCGGCAGCCCGTGATTATTCGCGCGCCTATCTCCACCACCTCGTCCGCTCCGGCGAGGCGCTGGGCGCGATGCTGCTGACCTGGAACAACCTCGCCTATTACCAGAGCCTGATGGCCGACATCCGCGCCGCCATCGAGGCCGGCCGCTTCACTGAGCGCGCCGCCGCGATAACGGAAGGCTGGGCGAGGGGAGACATTCCCGCACTCTGAAAAAGCAAAGGCCCGGCGGATGCCGGGCCTCGACGCGGGAAGATGGCGGAAAGGCTTACGCCCCCTGCACCACCGAAAAGCCCTCGAACTGGGGATGGCCCATATAGGTGACCGCGCGGCCGCCGCCGGCGTTCCTGTGCGCATCGCGAAAATTCTGCGACTTCGTCCACGCCTCGAAATCGTCCTTGGTCTCCCAGACGGTGTGCGAGGCGAAGAGGGTGTAGCCCTCGTCCTCGTTGACCGGGCCGCGCAGGAGCTGGAACTCGCGGAACCCCTTCATTTCGGGCAGCTTCGAATCGCGCCCCTTCCAGATGGCCTCGAATTCCTCTTCCGAGCCGTTTTTCACCTTGAAGCGGTTCATGGCTATGAACATGGCGGTCTTCCTTTCATGCGTTCGATAGGGAGTGTTGACGGTGATCTAGACGCCGAACACGACCTGCGTGCGGGTCTGCGGCTTCAGTTGCTCGATGCAGGCCTTCGGCTCGATGGCGGGCCCGGCACATTCGGTGCTGTCGTTGATGAGGACGCGGCCGACCTTGGTGCAGTCGATGCCGGAGAAGTCGAACTGGCGCACCTTGGTCTTGCCCTGCGGCAGGTCCTTGAAATCGACCACGGTCAGCCGGCTGACCTTGCCTTCGGTGTCGAACAGGACGAGCTCGAACGCGGCCTTGGTCAACTCGCTGCCGAGCCCGTTGGTGGCGATGAAGGTGAAGCGGCAGCCGCGGTCGCTCGGCTGGAGCGCGTTCAGCTCGACTGTGAGGACGGCGTCCTGCGCCGCCTCCTGCGCATGCACGCCGAAGGGCGCGATGGCCGCGGCCGCGATGCCGGTGCCGAGAAGAAGCTGGCGGGAGAATGTCTGAAGCATGGTCCTTGCCTCCGGTCCGTCGATTTTGCGCCGCCGCGGGCGACACCCTGTCCGGCCCTCTGCCGGCCGGGTCGAATAGTAGAGTATTTCTCACAGGTTTATCGAAAGCTCTCTTATGTCCGGCCGCGCGCTTTGTAAACGATAACCGTGGCCCGCATCGCGCGCCCGGATGATGGCCGTTCCGGCGCGCGGGCAGGGGCGCCGCCATTGTCGCATCCGTCGAAAACAAATGTTGTCCGATCGACTCCGGTATTGCGCTTCCGCTTAAACCTGATAATTAGTGTCAAGAAATTGGACGGGCCTCCAGCCAGCCATTCTAGCACCACCAAGGCATGCACGACCGGACAACGAAAGGAACGGTACTGTGAACAGCTACACTCCCTTCTCCCATGCGTCCTTCCGCCGCTCCTCGCCCACCGATGCGGTGCGCGAGTACACGCCGCGCCCCCAGGAGCGCACCGTGCGGGTGGTGACGAGCGAATCGCTCTTCCGCGGCACCCACGAGATTGGTATTGAGCATTCGGGATCGATGTACCGGCTCAAGATCACGCGTCAGGGCAAGCTGATCCTGAACAAGTAGAAGTGCCAGAGACGTCGGGAAAGACCATGACTTCCAGCAAATGGCTGCGCGCGGCCGCATCGGGTCTGGCGGCGGCCGGGTTCGCGGGCCTTTCGCTTCTCGGCGCCGCATGGGCCGGGGACGAGGGCTACGACACCTCGCGCGTGGTCTCGGTCGGCGGCTCGCTGACGGAAATCGTCTATGCGCTGGGCGAGGAGGAGCATCTGGTCGCCCGCGACTCGACGAGCGTTTTCCCGGCGGAAGCCAACGAATTGCCCGACATCGGCTATATGCGGGCGCTGTCGCCCGAAGGCGTGCTGTCGATCAACCCGAGCGTGATCATCCTGCTCGAGGGGAGCGGCCCGCCTGAAACGCTCGAGGTTCTCGGCAAGGCCTCCGTTCCGCTCGTTACCGTGCCGGACCGCTTCGACCGCGAGGGCATCGTCCAGAAGATCGGGATCGTCGGCGACGTGCTCGGCGTCGCGGACAGGGCGGAAAAGCTGGCGGCTGAAGTCTCGGCCGACATCGACGCCGCCCGGGCGCTGACCGCCGACGTCAAGGACCGCAAGAAGGTGCTGTTCGTGCTGTCGCTGCAAGGCGGGCGCGTGCTCGCCTCCGGCACCGGCACGGCCGCCGACGGCATCATCGGCATGGCCGGCGGCGTCAACGCCGTCACCGGCTATTCCGGCTACAAGCAGCTTTCCGACGAGGCCCTGATCGAGGCCGCGCCCGACGTGATCCTCGTCATGGATCGCGGCGGCGACCACCAGACGCAGGCCGGCGAGCTTCTCGCCCATCCGGCGATCGCGGCGACGCCCGCCGCCGCCAACAAGAAGGTCGTGCGCATGGACGGCGCGTTCCTGCTCGGCTTCGGTCCCCGCACCGCAGCGGCCGCGCGCGAACTCGCCGGCGCGCTCTATGGCGACGCCATCGGCGCGCACTGAGTGCGGCGATGCAGATGCTGCTGCGGATGATCGGCGCGCAACGCATGGACGGTCCCGTCCTCGACGGTGACCGTTCGGCACGCGCACGCACGGCTATCGGCGTCCTCGCGCTCGCCCTGGTCGTCGTTTCGCTGTTCAGCCTGACCACCGGTGCGTCGGATGCCTCGGCGTGGGACGTTCTCGCCGGCTGGTTCTCGCCCGACGAGTCCGCGCTTTCCGCCCGCGACCGCATCATCGTCTATGACATCCGCCTGCCGCGCGTCGTCCTCGGCATCCTGATCGGGGCGGCGCTCGCCGTCTCGGGCGCGGTCATGCAGGGCCTGTTCCGCAATCCGCTCGCCGACCCGGGCATCGTCGGCGTCTCCGCCGGCGCGGGGCTGGGCGCCATCATCGTCATCGTGCTCGGATCGACCGTACTCGCGCCCCTGATGGCGCTTCTCGGCATCTATGCCCTGCCGTTCGCTGCCTTTCTCGGCGGCCTCGGCACGACGCTGGTGCTCTATCGCGTCGCCACCCGGCACGGCCGCACCTCCATCGCCACCATGCTGCTCGCCGGCATCGCACTCGGCGCGATGGCCGGGGCGTTCTCCGGCGTCCTCGTCTACATCGCCGACGACCGCCAGCTTCGCGACCTGACCTTCTGGGGGCTGGGCTCGCTGGCCGGCGCGACATGGTCGAAGATCGCCGCCGCCGGGCCGATCATCCTCGCGGCGCTGGTCGCGGCCCCGTTCATGGCGCGCTCGCTCAACGCCATGGCGCTGGGAGAAGCGACGGCCCACCATCTCGGCATCCCGGTCCAGCGGTTCAAGAACGTCGCCATCGTCTCGGTCGCCGCCGCCACCGGCGCGTCGGTCGCGGTCTCGGGCGGCATCGGCTTCGTCGGCATCGTCGTGCCGCACCTCCTGCGCCTGCTGATCGGGCCGGACCACCGCTATCTTCTGCCCGCCTCGGCGCTCCTCGGCGCATCGCTGCTTCTTCTCGCCGACGCGGTCAGCCGCACCATCGTCGCCCCGGCGGAACTCCCCATCGGCATCGTCACCGCCGCCGTCGGCGCGCCCTTCTTCCTGTGGATATTGCTGCGCCGGCGCGGCATCCTAGATCTGTAAGGGGAGCGGACGATGATCGAGGCGGAGAAGGTTTCGGTATCGCTCGGTGCCAAGCGCATCCTGCACGACATCGATTTCGTCGCGGAGCCGGGCGAGGTGACGGCCATCGTCGGCCCCAACGGTTCCGGCAAGACCACCTTCCTGAAAGCACTCTCGGGCGACCTCAAGTCGACCGGCACCATCCGGCTGAACAGCCGCGACATGCGCGAGTTGAAGCCGTGGCAGGCGGCTGCCTTGCGCGCCGTCCTGCCGCAGGCGACCTCGCTGTCCTTTCCCTTCACCGTGCGCGAGATCGTGCGACTCGGCATCGTCGGCGGCCGCTCCGGCGCGCTGGCCGGGGAGGCTGAGCGGCTGCCGGAGCGCGCGCTGGCGCGGGTCGACCTCGAAGGCTTCGCCGGCCGCTTCTATCAGGAGCTTTCCGGCGGCGAGCAGCAGCGCGTCCAGCTCGCGCGCGTGCTGTGCCAGGTCTGGGCGCCGGTGCTCGACGGCGAGCCGCGCTGGCTGTTCCTCGACGAGCCGGTGTCGAGCCTCGACATCAAGCACCAGCTCGTCATCATGAAGATCGCGCAGGATTTCGCCGCGCGCGGCGGCGGCGTGGTGGCGATCCTGCACGACCTCAACCTGACGTCGATGTTCGCCGACAAGGTGACGGTGATGAGCCGGGGCAGGGTGGCCGCCACGGGCACTCCCGTGGACGTTTTCACGGACGACCTCTTCCACCGCGTGTTCGAATGCCGCCTGAAAGTCGGCGTGCTGCCGGCGACGGACGTGCCTTTCATCCTGCCGCAATCGGCCTCCTGAGCCCGCCGCCTTTCCGCCCCCGGGGCGACAAAAGGCTTGTCTTTTACGGCGCCAGTCGCTAAGCGCGCGCCATCCGCATGCAAAGCATCCAACGCGCCAAAGGGAATTCAGATGGCCAAGGGTAAGTTTGAGCGTAACAAGCCGCACGTTAACATTGGCACGATTGGTCACGTTGACCATGGGAAGACGTCGCTGACGGCGGCGATCACGAAGTATTTCGGTGATTTCCGTGCGTATGACCAGATCGACAACGCGCCTGAGGAGAAGGCGCGCGGCATCACGATCTCGACGTCGCATGTCGAGTACGAGACGGAAGCGCGGCACTACGCGCATGTCGACTGCCCGGGCCACGCGGACTATGTGAAGAACATGATCACGGGTGCGGCGCAGATGGACGGCGCGATCCTGGTGGTTTCGGCGGCCGACGGCCCGATGCCGCAGACGCGCGAGCACATTCTTCTGGCGCGCCAGGTCGGCGTTCCGGCGATCGTGGTGTTCCTGAACAAGGTCGACCAGGTCGACGACGCGGAGCTTCTGGAGCTGGTCGAGCTCGAGGTTCGCGAGCTTCTGTCGTCCTACGAGTTCCCGGGCGACGACATTCCGATCGTCAAGGGTTCGGCGCTGGCCGCGCTCGAGGATTCGAACAAGGAGATCGGCGAGGACGCGGTTCGCGAGCTGATGGCCGAGGTCGACCGCTACATCCCGACGCCGGAGCGTCCGATCGACCAGCCGTTCCTGATGCCGATCGAGGACGTGTTCTCGATCTCGGGCCGCGGCACGGTGGTGACGGGTCGCGTCGAGCGCGGCATCGTCAAGGTCGGCGAGGAAGTCGAGATCGTCGGCATCCGCCCGACGACGAAGACGACCTGCACGGGCGTCGAGATGTTCCGCAAGCTGCTCGACCAGGGCCAGGCGGGCGACAACATCGGCGCGCTGCTGCGCGGCGTCGACCGCGAGGGCGTGGAGCGCGGCCAGGTTCTGGCCAAGCCCGGCTCGGTCAAGCCGCACACCAAGTTCAAGGCCGAGGCCTACATCCTGACGAAGGAGGAGGGTGGCCGTCACACGCCGTTCTTCACCAACTACCGTCCGCAGTTCTACTTCCGCACGACGGACGTGACGGGCATCGTGACGCTGCCGGAAGGCACGGAGATGGTGATGCCGGGCGACAACGTGACGGTCGACGTCACCCTGATCGTGCCGATCGCCATGGAGGAGAAGCTCCGCTTCGCCATCCGTGAAGGCGGACGTACCGTCGGCGCCGGCATCGTCGCATCCATCACGGAATAAAAAGAGCAAGGCTCTTTCGAACGGAACGGGCGGCCCATCGGCCGCCCGTTTTGCATTTGCCCGCTTATCGGCCATGATGGGGAATGGGCAGGCTTTGGGGGCGAATGCTGGTTGCCGCGATGCTCGCTGTGCCGCTGCCGGGAACGGCGGCGGCACAGGTGCGGGCGACGGACGATTCGTCCGTCGGCGCGTCCTGTCCCGAGCGCCCCGCCTGCCGGGGCTGCGGCTGCCGCGGCGGGCCGGGCTATCGCGGTCCCGACGGGCGCTGCGTCGGCTTTCGCGAGCTGGCGCGCATTTGCGGCACGCCGCCGGAGCGGCGCTGCGTGTTCGAAAATGCGCCCGGCACCGGGCTGAACCGCGAATGCGCTCTTGCGCCGCGCCAAAAGAAGAAATAGGAAGGCCCCACGCCAACGGTGCAGGGGTATAGCTCAGTTGGTAGAGCGGCGGTCTCCAAAACCGCAGGTCGCGGGTTCGAGCCCTGCTGCCCCTGCCACTCCTCTTTCCGACGCCACTTCTCTTCCCGACGATTGCAGCCGGCGTCTTCTTCCATCAACGCTCTTGCATAAGCCGCCGTTCGGCTCTATGTAGGGTTCGGACGCGAGGCGCGTGGGGCCGGGATTCGGCTTTACGCGCCTGAATTGCATGGCTGTAGATAACTCGAAACCCATGATGATTCGCGTGTCTGCGTGGAATGCGCGGCAATCGTGAAGCCGTTTCATGCATAAATTTCAAGGCTCCGGGCAACACGGGGCAATCCAGAAGAGCGGCAGATGGCGTCCAAGACATCCAATCCCTTCGTCTTCCTACAGCAGGTGCGCAGCGAGACGGCGAAGGTGACGTGGCCCACGCGGCGCGAAACCATGATTTCGACGATGATGGTGATGGCGTTCGCCTGCCTCGCTGCGATCTTCTTCTTTGCGTCCGACCAGGTGATGGCCTTCGCCATCGAACTGATTCTCGGCATCGGCCGCTAACGCCGCGACTACGGGGAATGCTGCACATGACTGCGCGGTGGTACATCGTCCACGCCTACTCGAATTTCGAGAAGAAGGTTGCCGAGGACATCGAGAACAAGGCCCGCCAGAAGGGGCTTTCCGACCAGATCGAGCAGATCGTGGTCCCGACCGAGAAGGTCGTCGAGATCCGCCGCGGCAAGAAGGTCGACGCCGAGCGCAAGTTCTTCCCGGGCTACGTTCTGCTCAAGGCCAAACTGACCGACCAGGTCATCAGCCTCGTCAAGAACACCCCGCGCGTCACCGGCTTTCTCGGCGAGGACCCGCGCACGGCCAAGCCCGTGCCGATCTCCGAGAAGGAGGCGCAGCAGATCCTGCAGCAGGTCCAGGAAGGCGTCGAGCGGCCGAAGCCGTCCGTGACCTTCGAGATCGGTGAGGCGGTGCGCGTGTCCGACGGCCCGTTCGCCTCGTTCAACGGCACGGTGCAGGAAGTCGACGACGAGCGCTCGCGCCTCAAGGTCGAAGTGTCGATCTTCGGCCGCGCCGTGCCGGTCGATCTGGAATTCGGTCAGGTCGAGAAGGGCTGACTCCAAGTTTCCCGCCTCGCCGTTCGGCCGGGCGGGAAGGGCGTGTGTGGCGGCTTGCCGTCCATCCGCGTCGAATGGTGGGAGGACAGGCGGCTCAGCCGGCCGCGACGATCCGCACCACCGACTGCAACCGCCGGCCGCTTCCCGCGAAGGGATGGCCGGCTAGAGACAAGAGGCAGAAGAGCAAATGGCTAAGAAGATTGCAGGCCAGCTCAAGCTCCAGGTGCCCGCGGGCTCGGCGACGCCGTCGCCCCCGATCGGCCCGGCGCTTGGTCAGCGCGGCATCAACATCATGGAATTCTGCAAGGCGTTCAACGCCGCCACGCAGGAAACGGAGAAGGGCCAGCCGACCCCGGTCGTCATCACCTACTATCAGGACAAGTCGTTCACCTTCGTCATGAAGACGCCGCCGGTGACCTACTTCCTGAAGAAGGCGGCCAACCTGAAGTCAGGCTCGAAGGAGCCAGGCAAGACGAAGGCCGGCACGATCCAGCGCGACAAGCTGCGCGAGATCGCCGAAGCGAAGATGAAGGACCTGAACGCCAACGACGTTGAGGCCGCCATCCGCATGGTTGAAGGCTCTGCCCGTTCGATGGGCCTGGAAGTGGTGGGCTGAAGACGATGGCCAAGAAGATCGCAAAGCGCGTTGCTAAGTCGCGCGAGGGGCTCGACCCCAACAAGCAGTACAGCCTCGCCGAGGCCATCGCCTTCCTGAAGGATCGCGCGTCGGCCAAGTTCGACGAGACGATCGAGGTCGCGATGAATCTCGGCGTCGATCCGCGCCACGCCGACCAGATGGTCCGCGGCGTCGTCAACCTGCCGAACGGCACCGGCCGCACCGTGCGCGTCGCCGTGTTCGCGCGCGGCGACAAGGCTGAGGAAGCCAAGGCCGCCGGTGCCGACATCGTCGGCGCGGAGGACCTGCTCGAGGTCGTGCAGAAGGGCGAGATCAACTTCGACCGCTGCATCGCCACGCCCGACCTGATGCCGCTGGTCGGCCGTCTGGGCAAGGTGCTCGGCCCGCGCGGCATGATGCCGAACCCGAAGGTCGGCACCGTGACCGCCGACGTCGCCGCCGCCGTCAAGGCTTCGAAGGGCGGCGCGGTCGAGTTCCGCGTCGAGAAGGCCGGCATCGTCCATGCCGGCGTCGGCAAGGTCTCGTTCGACGCCTCGGCGCTGGAAGAGAACGTGCGCGCCTTCACGGACGCCGTCATCAAGGCCAAGCCCTCGGGCGCCAAGGGCAACTACGTCAAGAAGGTGGCGATCACCTCGACCATGGGCCCCGGCCTCAAGGTCGACCTCGCCAGCGTCACGGCCGCCTGAGGCGCGTGATCCAAGAATTCCGGTTCCCGCCGTGGCGGGGGCCGGATGCCGAAAGCCGTGAGGCTTCCGGCAATCCTGTCCGAGATTGCAGGCGGCCTTCGGCCTTAATCCGTTCCGGGTCTGCATGAGACGGGTGCGAACCGACAATACGGATGCTCACGGGCATACGGCTTGGAAGTTCGAACCGTGTTGGCCTTTTGTCAGCGCGCTCAAGGGATGACGATCCCGACGGCGTGGCGGAAGGGGACAGGATCCTCGAGCGTCGTTCGGGCGATTCCCATGGAACTGTCCCGCGCGGCAAAAGGCAACCGATGGCCGTTCGCATGAGCGGCCGTCAACTGGAGATAGGCAGTGGATAGAGCGGAAAAGCGCGAATTCGTCACGGGCCTGAACGACGTGTTCAACAGCACGGGTTCGGTGGTCGTGGCCCACTATGCCGGTCTTACCGTCGCGAACATGAACGACCTTCGGTCGAAGATGCGCGCCGCCGGTGGCACCGTCAAGGTCGCGAAGAACCGCCTCGCCGTTATCGCTCTTCAGGGTACGGAATCCGAAGGCATGAAGGATCTGTTCAAAGGACAGACCCTGATCGCCTATGCGGAAGATCCGGTCGCGGCTCCCAAGGTCGCAGCCGATTTCGCCAAGGCGAATGACAAGCTCGTCATTCTCGGTGGCGCGATGGGCTCGACGGTGCTCGACGCGGACGGTGTGAAGGCGCTTGCCACCATGCCGTCGCTGGACGAGCTCAGGGCCAAGATCGTCGGCATGATCCAGACGCCGGCAACCCGGATCGCTGCGGTCGTCAACGCCCCGGCAGGAAATCTTGCCCGCGTTTTCGGCGCCTATGCCCGGAAGGACGAGGCGGCATGAGGTTGTTCCTCGGCTGACCTTACCAATCGACACAACACAGTTTGAACTTCTTGAAGGAATAGAAAAATGGCTGATCTTGCCAAGATCGTTGAAGACCTGTCGGCCCTGACCGTCCTCGAGGCGGCCGAGCTTTCGAAGCTGCTCGAAGAGAAGTGGGGCGTCTCCGCCGCCGCTCCGGTCGCCGTCGCCGCCGCTGGCGGTGGTGCCGCCGCCCCGGCCGAGGCCGCCGAGGAGAAGACCGAGTTCGACGTCATCCTGACCGATGCCGGCGCCCAGAAGATCAACGTGATCAAGGAAGTGCGCGCGATCACCGGCCTCGGCCTCAAGGAGGCCAAGGACCTGGTCGAAGGCGCGCCGAAGCCGGTCAAGGAGGCCGTTTCCAAGGCCGACGCCGAGAAGATCAAGGCCCAGCTCGAGGGAGCCGGCGCCAAGGTCGACCTGAAGTAAGACCCGCGGGTTTCGGCGGGCAGGCTCGTCCTGCCCGCCGGTCCCGGTCCGGGACGCGAGAATGACAGGAAACCTCTTTCCTGTGGGCCGGAAACCGGCCTTCAGGAAACGGGTTTTCAACCGTTTTGACCAGGCCGCGAAAGCGGCTCGCAGGTTTGAGGCCGCGAAAGCGGCTCGAAGGTTTAAATGGCCGCGAAAGCGGCCGGCAGAATTGAATTGACCGCGCGGCGCGGTCGGCAGATCCGGCGGCAGCCGGCACGAAGCCAGGAAGGCAGCAAGGAGCGACGATGGCCCAGACCCACACGTTCAATGGTCGCAGGCGCGTACGCAAATTCTTCGGAAAGATTCCGGAAGTTGCGGAGATGCCGAACCTGATCGAGGTTCAGAAGGCATCCTACGACCAGTTCCTCATGGTGGACGAGCCCAAGGGCGGCCGTCCCGACGAGGGGCTGCAGGCGGTGTTCAAGTCGGTGTTCCCGATCTCGGACTTTTCCGGGGCCTCGATGCTCGAATTCGTCAAGTACGAGTTCGAGGCGCCGAAGTTCGACGTCGACGAGTGTCGCCAGCGCGACCTGACCTATGCCGCGCCGCTCAAGGTGACGCTGCGCCTGATCGTGTTCGATATCGACGAGGACACCGGCTCCAAGTCGATCAAGGACATCAAGGAGCAGGACGTCTACATGGGCGACATGCCGCTCATGACGTCGAACGGCACCTTCATCATCAACGGCACCGAGCGCGTCATCGTCTCGCAGATGCACCGCTCGCCGGGCGTCTTCTTCGACCATGACAAGGGCAAGTCGCATTCGTCGGGCAAGCTGCTGTTCGCCGCGCGCGTCATTCCCTACCGCGGCTCGTGGCTCGACATCGAGTTCGACTCGAAGGACGTCGTCCACGCCCGCATCGACCGCCGCCGCAAGATCCCCGTCACCAGCCTGCTGATGGCGCTGGGCATGGACGGCGAGGAGATCCTCTCCACCTTCTACGACATGCTCACCTACGAGCGCGCCGGCGATCACTGGCGCATTCCCTACAATGCCGAGCGCTTCCGCGGCCTCAAGGCCGTCAACGACCTGATCGACGCCGACACCGGCGAGGTCGTGGTCGAGGCCGGCCGCAAGATCACCGCGCGCCAGGCCAAGCAGCTCGCCGAGAAGGGCCTGAAGGCGATCCGCGCCACCGAGGACGATCTCTACGGCTCTTACCTCGCTGAGGACATCGTCAACTACGCCACAGGCGAGATCTATCTCGAGGCCGGCGACGAGATCGACGAGAAGACGCTGAAGGTCCTGCTCGAGGCCGGCCAGGACGAGATCAAGATCCTCGACATCGACCACGTCAATGTCGGCGGCTACATCCGCAACACGCTCGCCGTGGACAAGAACGAGAGCCGCCAGGACGCGCTGTTCGACATCTACCGCGTCATGCGCCCGGGCGAGCCGCCCACGATGGACACGGCCGAGGCCATGTTCAACTCGCTGTTCTTCGACGCCGAGCGCTACGACCTGTCGGCCGTCGGCCGCGTCAAGATGAACATGCGTCTCGAGCTCGACGCCGAGGACACCGTGCGGACCCTTCGCAAGGAGGACATCATCGCCGTCGTCAAGACGCTGGTGGAGCTGCGCGACGGCAAGGGCGAGATCGACGACATCGACAATCTCGGCAACCGCCGCGTCCGTTCCGTCGGCGAGCTGATGGAGAACCAGTACCGCGTCGGCCTGCTTCGCATGGAGCGCGCGATCAAGGAGCGCATGTCCTCGATCGAGATCGACACGGTCATGCCGCAGGACCTGATCAACGCGAAGCCCGCGGCCGCGGCCGTGCGCGAGTTCTTCGGCTCCTCGCAGCTCTCGCAGTTCATGGACCAGACCAACCCGCTCTCCGAGATCACCCACAAGCGCCGCCTGTCGGCGCTCGGGCCGGGCGGCCTGACCCGTGAGCGCGCCGGCTTCGAGGTGCGCGACGTCCACGTCACGCATTACGGCCGCATCTGCCCGATCGAGACGCCGGAAGGCCCGAATATCGGCCTGATCAACTCGCTCGCGACCTTCGCCCGCGTCAACAAGTACGGCTTCATCGAAAGCCCGTACCGCAAGATCGTCGGCGGCAGGATCACCGACGAGGTGGTCTATCTGTCGGCGATGGAGGAGGCCAAGCACTACGTCGCGCAGGCCAATGCCGAGCTCGACGGGGAAGGGTGCTTCACCGAGGAATTCGTGATCTGCCGCCATGCCGGCGAGGTCATGATGACTCCGCGCGAGAATGTCGACCTGATGGACGTGTCGCCGAAGCAGATGGTCTCGGTCGCCGCGGCGCTGATCCCGTTCCTCGAGAACGACGACGCCAACCGCGCGCTGATGGGCTCGAACATGCAGCGTCAGGCCGTGCCGCTGGTGCGCGCCGAGGCGCCGTTCGTCGGCACCGGCATGGAGCCGATCGTCGCCCGCGACTCCGGCGCCGCCATCGGCGCCCGCCGCGGCGGCATCGTCGACCAGGTGGACGCGACCCGTATCGTCATCCGCGCGACCGAGGACCTCGATCCCGGCAAGTCGGGCGTCGACATCTACCGCCTCCAGAAGTTCCAGCGCTCGAACCAGAACACCTGCATCAACCAGCGCCCGCTCGTGCGGATGGGCGACCGGGTCAACAAGGGCGACATCATCGCCGATGGCCCCTCGACCGATCTCGGCGATCTGGCGCTCGGCCGCAACGTGCTCGTCGCGTTCATGCCGTGGAACGGCTACAACTACGAGGACTCGATCCTCCTGTCCGAGCGCATCGTCGCCGATGACATCTTCACCTCGATCCACATCGAGGAGTTCGAGGTCATGGCCCGCGACACCAAGCTCGGGCCGGAAGAGATCACGCGCGACATCCCGAACGTGTCGGAAGAGGCGCTGAAGAACCTCGACGAGGCCGGCATCGTCTATATCGGCGCCGAGGTCCAGCCGGGCGACATCCTCGTCGGCAAGATCACGCCGAAGGGCGAGAGCCCGATGACGCCGGAGGAGAAGCTGCTCCGCGCCATCTTCGGCGAGAAGGCGTCGGACGTGCGCGACACCTCCATGCGCATGCCGCCCGGGACCTTCGGCACCGTGGTCGAGGTGCGCGTCTTCAACCGCCACGGCGTCGAGAAGGACGAGCGCGCCATGGCCATCGAGCGCGAGGAGATCGAGCGCCTGGCCAAGGACCGCGACGACGAGCAGGCGATCCTCGACAGGAACGTCTATTCGCGCCTCGCCGACATGCTGAACGGCCGCACCGCCATCGCCGGCCCCAAGGGCTGGAAGAAGGGCGGGGCGCTGTCGCCGGAGTCGATCGCCGACTATCCGCGCTCGCAATGGTGGCAGTTCGCCGTCGAGGACGAACAGGCCCAGAGCGAGCTCGAGGCCCTGCGCGGCCAGTACGACGAGTCCAAGAAGGCGCTCGAGCAACGCTTCATGGACAAGGTCGAGAAGGTGCAGCGCGGCGACGAGATGCCCCCCGGCGTCATGAAGATGGTCAAGGTCTTCGTCGCGGTGAAGCGCAAGATGCAGCCCGGCGACAAGATGGCTGGCCGCCACGGCAACAAGGGCGTGGTCAGCCGCATCATGCCGGCCGAGGACATGCCGTTCCTCGAGGACGGGACGCATGTCGACATCGTGCTGAACCCGCTCGGCGTGCCGAGCCGCATGAATGTCGGCCAGATCCTCGAGACGCATCTCGGCTGGGCATGCTCCGGCATGGGCAGGAAGATCGGCGAGCTGATCGAGGCCTACAAGGAAGGCGGAGACATCAAGCCGCTTCGGCAGACCATCGAGGCGATCATCCCTGAGAACGATCGCAACGAGCCGGTGCGCGACTATGACGACGAGTCGGTGATCCGTCTCGGCGAGCAGATGAAGCGCGGCGTCTCGATCGCGACGCCGGTCTTCGACGGCGCGCGCGAGAGCGACATCGACGCCATGCTCCAGCAGGCGGGAATGGCCACCAGCGGCCAGTCCACGCTCTATGACGGGCGCACGGGCGAGGCGTTCGACCGCCAGGTGACCGTCGGCTACATCTACATGCTCAAGCTGCACCACCTTGTGGACGACAAGATCCACGCGCGCTCGATCGGCCCGTACTCGCTCGTCACCCAGCAGCCGCTGGGCGGCAAGGCGCAGTTCGGCGGCCAGCGCTTCGGCGAGATGGAGGTCTGGGCGCTCGAAGCCTACGGCGCCGCCTACACGCTGCAGGAAATGCTGACCGTGAAGTCGGACGACGTGGCCGGCCGCACCAAGGTCTACGAGGCGATCGTGCGCGGCGACGACACGTTCGAGGCGGGCATTCCGGAGAGCTTCAACGTTCTCGTCAAGGAAATGCGCTCGCTCGGCCTCAACGTCGAGCTGGAGAACTCCAAGGTCGACGAGCAGCCGGCGCGTCTGCCGGACGCGGCGGAGTAATTGTCGCAATGGCATCGCGGGGCCTTTTACCCCGCGGTGCCGCGAGTTTTCCAGCGGCCGATTGGATGGGTCGCCGGACCTGAAGTGCAGCAGGGTTCGCGTGATGCTCGCACGGGTCGAGGCCCGCAAGCGGATCACGTCCAGGGTCGCAGGGCCCGCAAATTCGAAAGAGGGACGCATCCCGTCCCGAACAGGAGATAGGCATGAACCAAGAGGTCATGAACCTTTTCAACCCGCAGGTGCCTGCGCAGACGTTCGACTCCATCCGTATCTCGATCGCGTCGCCGGAAAAGATCCTGTCGTGGTCGTACGGCGAGATCAAGAAGCCGGAAACCATCAACTACCGCACGTTCAAGCCGGAACGCGACGGTCTCTTCTGCGCGCGCATCTTCGGGCCGATCAAGGATTACGAGTGCCTGTGCGGCAAGTACAAGCGCATGAAGTACAAGGGCATCATCTGCGAAAAGTGCGGCGTCGAAGTCACGCTGTCGCGCGTTCGCCGCGAGCGCATGGGCCATATTGAGCTCGCTGCGCCCGTTGCCCACATCTGGTTCCTGAAGTCGCTGCCGTCGCGCATCGCGACGCTCCTCGACATGACGCTGAAGGATGTCGAGCGCGTTCTCTATTTCGAGAACTACATCGTGACGGAGCCGGGCCTCACCGCGCTCAAGGAAAACCAGCTTCTTTCCGAAGAAGAATACATGATCGCCGTCGATGAATATGGTGAAGACCAGTTCACGGCGATGATCGGCGCCGAGGCCATCTACGAGATGCTCGCCTCGATGAACCTCGAAAAGATCGCCGGCGATCTGCGTCAGGATCTGGCCGACACCACGTCGGACCTGAAGCAGAAGAAGCTGATGAAGCGCCTGAAGATCGTCGAGAACTTCATGGAATCCGGCAACCGCCCGGAATGGATGATCATGAAGGTCGTTCCGGTGATCCCGCCGGACCTGCGCCCGCTCGTCCCGCTGGACGGCGGTCGTTTCGCGACGTCGGACCTCAACGATCTCTACCGCCGCGTCATCAACCGCAACAACCGTCTGAAGCGCCTCATCGAGCTGCGTGCACCGGGCATCATCATCCGTAACGAGAAGCGCATGCTTCAGGAATCGGTTGACGCCCTGTTCGACAACGGCCGCCGCGGCCGCGTCATCACCGGCGCCAACAAGCGTCCGCTGAAGTCGCTGTCCGACATGCTCAAGGGCAAGCAGGGCCGCTTCCGCCAGAACCTGCTCGGCAAGCGCGTCGACTATTCCGGCCGTTCGGTCATCGTGACGGGCCCGGAACTCAAGCTGCACCAGTGCGGCCTGCCGAAGAAGATGGCGCTCGAACTGTTCAAGCCGTTTATCTACGCCCGCCTCGACGCCAAGGGTTTCTCCTCGACCGTCAAGCAGGCCAAGAAGCTGGTTGAAAAGGAAAAGCCCGAGGTCTGGGATATCCTCGACGAGGTCATCCGCGAACATCCGGTTCTCCTGAACCGCGCACCGACGCTGCACCGCCTGGGCATCCAGGCCTTCGAACCGATCCTGGTCGAAGGCAAGGCCATCCAGCTGCACCCGCTCGTCTGCACGGCCTTCAACGCCGACTTCGACGGCGACCAGATGGCCGTTCACGTTCCGCTTTCGCTGGAAGCCCAGCTGGAAGCACGCGTGCTGATGATGTCGACGAACAACATCCTGCATCCGGCGAACGGCGCACCGATCATCGTTCCGTCGCAGGACATGGTTCTCGGCCTCTACTATCTGGCGATCATGAACCAGAACGAGCCGGGCGAAGGCATGGCCTTCTCCGACATGGGCGAACTGCACCATGCGCTCGAGAACAAGGTCGTCACCCTGCACGCCAAGATCCGTGGCCGCTTCAAGACCATGGATGCCGACGGCAAGCTGGTCTCGAAGATCTATGAGACGACGCCCGGCCGCATGATCATCGGCGAACTTCTTCCGAAGAACGTCAACGTGCCGTTCGAGACCTGCAACCAGGAAATGACCAAGAAGAACATCTCCAAGATGATCGACACGGTCTACCGTCACTGCGGTCAGAAGGACACGGTCATCTTCTGCGACCGCATCATGCAGCTCGGCTTTGCCCATGCCTGCCGCGCCGGCATTTCGTTCGGCAAGGACGACATGATCATTCCGGAAACCAAGGCGAAGATCGTCGGTGATACCGAAAACCTCGTCAAGGAATACGAGCAGCAGTACAATGACGGCCTGATCACCCAGGGCGAAAAGTACAACAAGGTCGTCGATGCCTGGGGCAAGGCCACCGAAAAGGTTGCCGAGGACATGATGGCCCGAATCAAGGCCGTCGAGTTCGACCCGGAAACCGGTCGCCAGAAGCCGATGAACGCGATCTACATGATGTCCCACTCGGGCGCCCGTGGTTCTCCGAACCAGATGCGCCAGCTGGGCGGCATGCGCGGCCTCATGGCCAAGCCGTCGGGCGAGATCATCGAAACGCCGATCATCTCGAACTTCAAGGAAGGCCTGACCGTGAACGAGTACTTCAACTCGACGCACGGCGCCCGCAAGGGTCTGGCAGACACCGCACTGAAGACCGCGAACTCCGGTTACCTGACCCGTCGTCTCGTCGACGTCGCGCAGGACTGCATCGTCACGCATGTCGATTGCGGCACCGAAACCGGCCTCACCATGACCGCCATCGTCGATGCCGGTCAGGTCGTGGCGTCGATCGGCACCCGCGTGCTCGGCCGTACCGCGCTCGACGATATCGACCATCCGGTCACCGGCGCGCGCATTGTCGATGCCGGCAAGATGATCCTCGAGCCCGACGTCGTCGAGATCGAGAAGGCCGGTATCCAGTCGATCCGCATCCGCTCGGCACTGACCTGCGAAATCCAGACCGGGGTCTGCGGCGTCTGCTACGGTCGCGACCTTGCACGCGGCACGCCCGTCAACATGGGCGAAGCCGTGGGCGTCATCGCGGCACAGTCGATCGGCGAGCCGGGCACCCAGCTCACCATGCGTACCTTCCACCTTGGCGGCACGGCGACCGTGGTCGACCAGTCGTTCCTGGAAGCATCGTATGAAGGCACGGTGCAGATGAAGAACCGCAACATGCTGCGCAACTCCGACGGTAACCTCGTCGCGATGGGCCGCAACATGGCGGTCACCATTCTCGACGAGCGCGGCGTGGAACGGTCCTCGCAGCGCGTCGCCTACGGTTCGAAGATCTTCGTCGATGATGGCGACAAGGTGAAGCGCGGCCAGCGTCTCGCCGAGTGGGACCCCTACACCCGTCCGATCCTCACCGAGGTCGGCGGCAAGGTGGCGTTCGAGGATCTGGTCGACGGCATCTCGGTGCAGGAGACGACCGACGAATCGACCGGCATCACCAAGCGCGAGGTCATCGACTGGCGCTCGACCCCGCGCGGGTCGGACCTGAAGCCGGCGATCACCGTCCTCGACGACAAGGGCAAGCCCTTCAAGCTCGCCAAGGGCAGCGACGCGCGCTTCATGCTCTCGGTCGACGCGATCCTCTCGGTCGAGCCGGGCCAGAAGGTCTCCCAGGGTGACGTTCTTGCCCGCTCGCCGCTGGAAAGCGCCAAGACCAAGGACATCACCGGTGGTCTGCCGCGCGTTGCCGAACTGTTCGAAGCCCGCCGTCCGAAGGACCACGCCGTCATCGCAGAGATCGATGGCACGGTTCGCTTTGGCCGCGACTACAAGAACAAGCGTCGCGTGATGATCGAGCCGGCGGAAGACGGTGTCGAGCCGGTCGAGTACCTGATCCCGAAGGGCAAGCCCTTCCACCTTCAGGACGGCGACTACATCGAAAAGGGTGACTACATCCTCGACGGCAACCCGGCGCCGCACGACATCCTGGCGATCAAGGGCGTGGAAGCACTCGCTTCCTACCTCGTGAACGAAATCCAGGAAGTCTACCGACTGCAGGGCGTTGTGATCAACGACAAGCACATCGAGGTGATCGTTCGCCAGATGCTGCAGAAGGTCGAGATCACGGATGCCGGCGACTCGACCTACATCGTCGGCGACAATGTCGACCGTATCGAGCTGGAAGACGTCAACGACAGCCTGATCGAGGAAGGCAAGAAGCCGGCATACGGCGATCCGGTCCTCCTCGGCATCACCAAGGCATCGCTGCAGACCCCGTCGTTCATCTCGGCCGCGTCCTTCCAGGAGACCACCAAGGTTCTCACGGAGGCTGCGATCGCCGGCAAGACTGACGGCCTGCAGGGTCTCAAGGAAAACGTCATCGTCGGCCGCCTCATCCCGGCCGGCACGGGCGGCACCATGACCCAGATCCGCCGCATCGCGACGGCCCGCGACGAGATGATCCTCGACGAGCGCCGCAAGTCGACCGGCGCGGAGATGGCCGCGCCCGTGCTCGCCGACATGACGGCCGACCCCGCCGAATAGGCGCGGGCCGCAAACCGAACGGGAAAGGCCGCCGGCTGGTCGCCGGCGGCCTTTCGCTTTTCCGCTGGCCGCGACGAGCCCTCATCTGCTAGCCTCGAAGCGGATAGCAGAGGGGGAGCGTGTCATTCTGGGACGGAATGCGGCGAACGCGGCCTACGATATCCGCCATCTTCTCGACGAGATCGGATGGGGGCGCAGTTCCTGGGACGAGGTCTGCCTTCGTCTTCACGAGGCACTGCCGGGATCGGCCCCGATCATCATCAATGTCGACATGACCCGTCACGCCGCGGTGAACGCCGCTTTCGGGGAGGGGATAGACCCGTCCCACGCCGCCTCCTACATCGACTATTACGCCGCCATCAATCCATGGATGGCCTATTGGGAGACCGTCCCCGCCGGGCGGATCAGCCTCTCGGAACGGGACTGCCCGTCCTCCTCGTTCCGCGACAGCGAATTCTACGCCGACTGGCTGGACGAGCAGGAGCACCTGAAGGCGGCCTGCGGCCTGCGCCTCGATGTCGACCGCAAAAACACCATCCTCGTCGGCTGGCACTACGCGCTCGATCAGGCCCACTACGCCGACCGCTTCACCGAGGACATCCTGCGGCGCATAAAGGACGGCCTTGCCGGCGCCGTGCGCAACGCGGCGCTGCTGCGCCACGGGCTGGAGCGCAGCAAGCGCCTCGGCCCTCTCATCGAGCGGATCGATGCTCCGGCCCTGCTCGTCGACGCCGGGCGGCGCATCGGCGAGGCGAACTCCGCCGCCGCGATCGCCATGGTCCGCGGCGATCTCATCACCGGCCTCGGCGACGTCCTCGCCCTGCGCGACCCGGCGGCGCAGCGCTGGCTGGAGGAAACCGTCGCCCGCCTGCTTTCCGGCTCGCACAAATCGTACGACAGGGCGACCTTCGCCCCGGGCGGGCACGTCGTGCGCATCAGCGTTACCCGCGCGCCCGAATTCGGCGGACCCAGCCTTCCTCTCCTGGTGCGCCCGCGCCCGCAGGCGCTCGTCGTGATCGAGCCTCTGGTCGGTCCCGCGCTTCGCCTCGACCCCGGCAGCCTCAAGCTCGCATTCGGCCTCAGCGCCGCCGAGACCCGCCTGTGCGAGATCCTCGCCAACGGGCGATCGCTGGCGGAAGCGGCCGAGATCCTGCGCCTTTCGGAGGGAACGGTGCGCCAGCGCGCCAAGATCGTATTCCAGAAGACCGGCACCCACCGGCAGGGCCAGCTGATCGCGCTCGTCTCGCGACTCGCCGCGGATTAGCCGCGTTTCCTCCTGCGTGCTTTCGGCGCTTCAGGCGTGAAAAGCCGCAATACAAAAAGAGAACAAAATGATATTGTAAAGATATATCAGTAGGTTAGCTCTCTTGCAAAAACAGAACAAAAAAGGTACAAAAAAGACAGGGACACCGGAAAGACCCGGCTTCGCTGACGATCAAGGGGTAAGCTATCATGTCACAGAATACGTTGCGGCTTGTTGAGGGCAGTTCGGTGGACAAATCAAAGGCTCTGGATGCGGCGCTGGCCCAGATCGAGCGCTCTTTCGGCAAGGGCTCGATCATGCGGCTGGGCGCCAACGAGCAGGTCGTCGAGATCGAGACGGTTTCGACCGGCTCTCTCGGCCTCGACATCGCGCTGGGCGTCGGCGGTCTCCCCAAGGGGCGCATCGTCGAGATTTACGGCCCCGAGAGCTCCGGCAAGACGACGCTCGCCCTGCACACCGTGGCCGAGGCGCAGAAGAAGGGCGGCATCTGCGCCTTCGTCGATGCCGAGCACGCGCTCGACCCCGTCTATGCCCGCAAGCTCGGCGTCGATCTGGAGAACCTCCTGATCTCGCAGCCCGACACCGGCGAGCAGGCGCTGGAGATCTGCGACACGCTGGTCCGCTCCGGCGCGATCGACGTCCTCGTCGTCGACTCCGTGGCGGCGCTGACCCCGCGCGCCGAGATCGAGGGCGAGATGGGTGACTCGCTGCCCGGCCTTCAGGCCCGGCTGATGAGCCAGGCGCTGCGCAAGCTTACCGCCTCGATCTCGCGCTCGAACTGCATGGTCATCTTCATCAACCAGATCCGCATGAAGATCGGCGTCATGTTCGGCTCGCCCGAGACCACCACCGGCGGCAACGCGCTGAAGTTCTACGCCTCGGTCCGGCTCGACATCCGCCGCATCGGCGCGGTCAAGGACCGCGACGAGGTCGTCGGCAACCAGACCCGCGTCAAGGTGGTCAAGAACAAGCTCGCGCCGCCCTTCAAGCAGGTCGAGTTCGACATCATGTATGGCGAGGGCGTCTCGAAGACCGGCGAGCTGGTCGATCTCGGCGTCAAGGCCGGCGTGGTCGAGAAGTCGGGCGCGTGGTTCTCCTACAATTCCCAGCGCCTCGGGCAGGGGCGCGAGAACGCCAAGCAGTTCCTGCGCGACAATCCCGACACCGCGGCCGAGATCGAGCTGGCGCTGCGCCAGAATGCCGGCCTGATCGCCGACCGCTTCCTCGAGAACGGCGGCCCCGGCGATCAGGACGGGTCCGACATCGACGAGGCGTCCGGCATGTAGGCCTGCCGGCGCCTGCGACCCTTTCCTTGATCGGGACGGCCCTCGGCCGGGCGCGATCGCCGTGAGCCGGCTGCCCGCCCGATCGCGGCAATCGCGTCCTTCCGCCGAAAGTGGAAAGCCGCACGCTTTCGCGCGCCACCTTTCTGGACAGCCGCATGGCTCGACGCTAAAAGCCGTGCTGGATTTCCCTGTCTTGCGGAGCCTTGCGGCTCCTTCTCAAAAGGCTTTTGGCATGAGTGGCGTCAACGAGATACGGTCGGCTTTCCTCGACTACTTTGCCCGGAGCGGGCACGAGATCGTTGCCTCCAGCCCGCTGGTGCCGCGCAACGACCCGACCCTGATGTTCACCAATGCCGGCATGGTGCAGTTCAAGAACGTCTTCACCGGGCTCGAGCAGCGCCCCTACAGCCGGGCCGTGACCGCGCAGAAATGCGTCCGCGCCGGCGGCAAGCACAACGACCTCGACAATGTCGGCTACACCGCGCGCCATCACACCTTCTTCGAGATGCTCGGCAACTTCTCGTTCGGCGACTATTTCAAGGACCGCGCCATCGAGCTCGCCTGGAACCTGATCACCAAGGAGTTCGGGCTGGCGAAGGACCGCCTCCTCGTCACCGTCTACCACACCGACGACGAGGCCGCCGGCTACTGGAAGTCGATCGCCGGCCTGCCCGACGAGCGCATCATCCGCATCCCGACCAGCGACAATTTCTGGGCGATGGGCGATACCGGCCCGTGCGGCCCTTGCTCCGAGATCTTCTACGACCACGGCGAAGGCATCGCCGGCGGCCCTCCCGGCAGCCCGGACGAGGACGGCGACCGCTTCATCGAGATCTGGAACCTCGTCTTCATGCAGTACGAGCAGCTGACGAAGGAGGAGCGCGTCGACCTGCCGCGCCCCTCCATCGACACCGGCATGGGGCTGGAGCGCATCGCCGCCGTCCTCCAGGGCGAGCACGACAATTACGACATCGACCTGTTCAAGGCTCTGATCCGCGCCTCGGTGGAGGCGACCGGCGTTCCCGCCGAGGGCAAGAACCGGGCGAGCCACCGCGTCATCGCCGACCATCTGCGCGCCTCCTCGTTCCTGATCGCCGACGGCGTCCTGCCGTCGAACGAGGGCAGGGGCTATGTCCTGCGCCGCATCATGCGCCGCGCCATGCGCCATGCCCAGTTGCTCGGCGCGGCCGAGCCGCTGATGTGGCGCCTGGTTCCCGCGCTGGTGCGCGAGATGGGCCGGGCCTATCCGGAGCTGGTGCGCGGCGAGGCGCTGATCACCGAGACGCTGAAGCTCGAGGAGACCCGTTTCCGCAAGACGCTCGCCCGCGGCCTCGGCCTGCTTTCCGACGCGACGGAAGGCATGGGCGAGGGCGCCCGCCTCGACGGCGAGACCGCCTTCAAGCTCTACGACACCTACGGCTTCCCGCTCGACCTGACGCAGGATGCGCTGCGCCAGCGCAGCATCTCGGTCGACATCGCCGGCTTCACCGACGCCATGGAGCGGCAGAAGGCCGAGGCCCGCGCCAGCTGGGCCGGCTCCGGCGAGGCGGCCACGGAAACCGTCTGGTACGAATTGCGCGACCGGCTCGGCGCCACCGAGTTCCTCGGCTACGCGACGGAAAAGGCGGAAGGCGTGATCACGGCAATGGTGCGCGACGGCAAGCCCGTCGATACGGCCGCCGAAGGGTCCGAGGTCGCGGTTGTGGTCAACCAGACGCCGTTCTACGGCGAATCGGGCGGCCAGGTCGGCGACACCGGCACGATCCGCGGCGACGGCTTCGAGATCGTGGTCACCGACACGCAGAAGAAGGCCGACGGGCTGTTCGTCCATCTCGGTAAGGTCGTTTACGGCGAGGCCGGGCTTCGCGCCGAGGTCGAGCTCGAGGTAGACCACCAGCGCCGCGGCAAGGTGCGCGCCAACCATTCGGCGACGCATCTTCTCCACGAGGCGCTGCGCGAGACACTTGGAACCCATGTCGCCCAGAAGGGCTCGCTGGTTGCGCCCGACCGGCTGCGGTTCGACTTCTCGCATCCCAAGCCTGTCTCGGCCGAGGAACTGGAGGCGATCGAGGACATCGCCAACGCGGTCGTCCTGCAGAACGCGCCGGTGACCACGCGGCTGATGGCGGTGGATGACGCGATTGCCGAGGGTGCGATGGCGCTGTTCGGTGAGAAATACGGTGACGAGGTCCGCGTCGTTTCGATGGGCACTGCGCAGTCGGGCCCGAAGGCGAACCGCGCCTATTCGGTCGAGCTGTGCGGCGGCACCCATGTCTCGGCGACCGGCGACATCGGGCTGATCCGCGTCGTCGGCGAAAGCGCGGTCGCCTCTGGCGTGCGCCGCCTCGAGGCGCTGACGGGCGAGGCGGCCCGGCACTATCTGGACGAACAGGAAAAGCGGCTGAAGCAGGTCGCGTCCGCGCTGAAGGTGTCGCCCGCCGAAGCCGCGGGCCGGCTCGAGGCGCTGCTCGACGAGCGGCGGCGGCTCGAACGTGAGCTCGCCGAAGCACGCAAGAAGCTGGCGCTCGGCGGCGGTGAGGGGGCCGGCGCTGCCGGGGGCGGCGAGGCCGAGACGGTCGCCGGTGTCGGCTTCATCGGGAAAAGCGTGTCGGGCGTCCAGCCCAAGGATCTGAAGCCGCTCGCCGATGCCGGCAAGCAGTCTGTCGGCTCGGGCGTGGTCGTCTTCATCGGTTCGGGCGACGACGGCAAGGCGAGCGTGGTCGTCGGCGTGACCGAGGATCTGACGGGCCGCTTCTCGGCCGTCGATCTGGTGCGGGTCGCGTCCGCGGCGCTCGGCGGCAAGGGCGGCGGCGGCCGTCCCGACATGGCCCAGGCGGGTGGTCCCGACGGCGCGAAAGCCGACGAGGCGATCCGCGCCGTGCGCGAGGCCATGGAAGCGGCCTGACGGCCGGTATGCGTCCTAGCGGGATCTGGCGACGAGGCGTTCCAGCGTCTTCGGCGCGGTAAGCTCCTTCGCCGCGTCGCGGCCGATCCACCGTTTCGCCC
>NZ_JAMLIE010000006.1 GCF_023954335.1 Aquamicrobium sp. | reverse complement strand
CGCGATCACGCGCTGCAGCCTAAGGAGTTCTCGATCACCGACGAGGCGATCCGCGAGATCATCCAGACCTACACCCGGGAAGCCGGCGTACGTAACCTCGAGCGCGAGCTGATGAAGGTCGCGCGCAAGGTGGTCACCGAGATCCTTCGGACCAAGAAGAAGTCGGTCAAGGTGACGGCGGCAAACCTCGCGGACTATTTGGGTGTGCCCCGGTTCCGGTTCGGACAGGCCGAGGGCGAGGACCAGATCGGCGTCGTCACGGGTCTTGCGTGGACGGAGGTTGGCGGCGAGCTGCTGACGATCGAAGGCGTGATGATGCCCGGCAAGGGCAAGATGACCGTGACGGGCAATCTGCGCGACGTGATGAAGGAATCGATTTCGGCGGCGGCGTCCTATGTCCGGTCGCGTTCGATCGACTTCGGCATCGAGCCGCCGGTGTTCGACAAGCGCGACATCCACGTCCACGTGCCGGAAGGCGCCACACCGAAGGACGGACCGTCCGCGGGCGTGGCAATGGCAACCGCGATCGTGTCGGTGCTGACCGGCATTCCGGTGCGCAAGGATGTCGCCATGACGGGCGAGATCACGCTGCGCGGCCGGGTCCTGCCGATTGGCGGCCTCAAGGAGAAGCTGCTGGCAGCACTTCGCGGCGGCATCAAGAAGGTGCTCATTCCCGAGGAGAACGCCAAGGATCTGGCCGATATCCCGGACAATGTGAAGAGCAGCCTCGAGATCGTGCCCGTGCAGCGGGTCGGAGAGGTGCTGCAGCACGCCCTGACCCGGATGCCGGAAGCCATCGAATGGGTCGAGCCTGCCGAGGCGGTTGCCGCCAAGGCGGACGAGGCCGCGCAGGCCGCGCTCGCCCACTGATCGGCACCGCCTTTTGACGCAATTTGACGGCCGGGTCGCAAGCCCGGCCGTTTTTCTTCCGGAATCGGCGGAAAACCGGGAATTTTCAGTACCGGGGAGGGTTTTGTGCCTTGGTCGGGCCGCTACTTCTTTCTAGAGTTCGGGTCCTGCCGGTGAGTCGTATCTTCCGGTCTTCATAGGGAAGGGGATTGTTTATGAACAAGAACGAGCTTGTATCTGCGGTCGCCGACGAGGCGAAAATTTCAAAAGGCGACGCACAGGCCGCTGTCGACGCGGTCTTCTCCGTGATCACCGGTGAGCTGAAGAAGGGCGGCGATGTCCGTCTTGTCGGTTTCGGAAACTTCTCGGTTTCGAAGCGCGGTGCTTCGACGGGACGCAACCCGCAGACCGGCGCAGCCGTCAATATTCCGGCGCGCAACGTGCCGAAATTCTCGGCAGGCAAGGGTCTCAAGGACGCCGTGAACTGACACGGCCCAAGAGGCAGGACTTTCTCGAGAAGCCGGGCCAGCCCCGGCTTTTCTTTTTTGTGCCGGCTCACAATCCGGTAGCCGGGCGCGGCGCGGCGTGCCATCAATAGGCCTGCGGCCTACTGGACGACAGACGGTGCGTACCGCTTGCGCGGATCGATGGTGCCAGGCTTCATCCAGTTGTTACATGGCGGGAATATTCGCTGACGCTTCGATCATCGGGCGTCCAAGAGGGAGATTTCGACATGACGACGATCAGACGGCGCGGTTTCATCAAGGGTGCGGCTTCCGTGGCGGGCCTCTCGCTCGCGGCCCCGTTCGTGGTGCGGAGCGGCTTTGCCCAGAGCTCCTCGGGCAATGTGAACATTTTCGCCTGGGCCGGCTATCTGAACGACGACATCCTCGGCGCGTTCGAGAAGGCGACCGGCATCAAGGCCAACTACACGCCCTACGGCACCAATGACGAGCTCCTGAACCAGCTTCGCGCCAACAACGGCGCCGGCTTCGACATCATCTGGCCGACGGTCGACCGCGTGCCGAACTATGTCGAGTTCGGCCTCGTCCAGCCGATCGACGAGTCCAAGGTCGAGGTCGACCGCTGCCTGCCCAGCGCCTGGTCCAACTCGGCCAATCTCGGCGCGGTGATCGAGGGCAAGCGCTACCAGGTGCCGGCCGACTGGGGCACCGAGGCGGTCGCCTTCGACCGCGACCAGCAGCCGCTCGAATACGGCTCGGCCTCCTATGGCGACATCTGGAAGCCGGAGAGCGCCGGCAAGGCGACCGTGCGCGGCCATTCCAGCCTCGTCGGCCTCGGCCTGTGGCTCGAAGCCGAGGGCAAGCTGCCGCGCCCGCTGCTCGACGCCTTCAAGACGCCGGAGGCCCAGACCGAGATCTTCGACGTGATCGTCGCCGAGGCGATCGCGCGCAAGGGCAACATCGTCCAGTTCTGGTCGAACGAGAACGAGGCGCAAGGCGCGTTCCGCGTCAACGGCGCGACCATCGGCCAGACGTGGGATTCGACCGCTGCCGCGCTCGCCAAGGAAGGGCTGCCGGTGGGCTTCATCGCGCCGAAGGAAGGCGCACTCGCCTGGATGGAAGGCGTGTCGATCCCCTCCGGCGCAGCCAATCTCGACCAGGCCTATGCCTTCATCAACTGGTTCCTGACGCCGGAAGCGGGCGCGGCCTATTCCAACGCTACCTCGATCAACTCGACGGCGGTCGGCGCGGCCGATCTCCTCTCCGACGAGGCCAAGGCGTTCTTCGCCGCCGCCTATCCAGGCGACGCGCTCGACAAGCTGTGGTGGTGGCCGGTGCAGGAGAGCTGGTACGTCGCCAAGCGCAACGAGTATCAGGACAAGTTCCTCTCGGCCTGATCGAAATCCGGGGAAGGGCGGCCCGCCGCCCTTCCCCTTCATTCTATCGGGGAGGGACAATGTCGCATTCCGTCGAGCTTCAGGACATCGGCATGAGCTTCGGCGCGACACGCGCCGTCAGGGACGTGTCCTTCACGGTCGAGGGCGGCGAGTTCTTCTCCATTCTCGGCCCCTCCGGCTGCGGCAAGACGACGATCCTGCGCATGATCGCCGGCTTCCTCCAGCCGACCGAGGGGCGCATCCTCATCGGCGGGCGCGACATGGCGGGTCTGGGTCCCAACCAGCGGCCGACCGCGATGATCTTCCAGACGCTGGCGCTATTCCCGCTGATGAGCGTCGCGGAAAACATCGCCTTCGGGCTCGAGGCGCGCGGCGCGCCGAAGGCGGAGCGCAGGAAGAAGGCGGACGAGCTTTTGAAGCTGATCGCCCTCGAAGGCTATGGCGACAGGAAGCCCGGCGAGCTTTCCGGCGGCCAGCGCCAGCGCGTCGCCATCGCCCGCGCGCTCGCCGTCGAGCCGCAGGTGCTGCTGCTCGACGAGCCGCTGTCGGCGCTCGACCTCAAGCTGCGCCAGCACATGCGTGCCGAGCTGCGGAGCTTGCAGAAGCGCACCGGCGTCACCTTCATCTACATCACCCACGACCAGTCCGAGGCGCTGGCCATGTCCGACCGCATCGCGGTGATGTCGGCGGGCGTGCTGCAGCAGGTCGGCAGGCCGCGCGACCTTTACGACAATCCCGAAACCCCGTTCGTCGCCGGCTTCGTCGGCGAGACCAACGCCATTCCCGGCAGGGTCGTCGAGGTGGCCGAGGGATTCGCGGTGGTAGAGAGCGCGATGGGGCGGCTGCGCGGCCGGGCCGGGCTGGGCGTCAGCGTCGGGCAGGCGGCGAAGCTTTACGTGCGGCCCGAGGCGCTCGCCTCCGGCAAGGGCGGCAACACGCTCGCCGCCACCGTCGAGCGCATCGATTTCGAGGGCGCGTTCGCGCTCGCGCATGGCCGCTTCGACGACGGGGCGGCGCTGGTCGCTTCCATTCCCGGCACCGAGCTAGCCGACGCGCCGGAGCTCGGCGGGCGCGCCAGCTTCGGCTTCGCGCCGGAGCGCGCGGTGGTGCTTGCCGATGGCTGAGCTCTACAGGCGTTTCGGCGGCGCTCTGGCGACGATCTTCACGGCGCTGGTGTTCCTGTGGCTGGTCGGCATGGTGCTGGCGCCCAACATCATGATGCTCGACTACGCCTTGCGGCCCAACCTGCCGCCGGCGCAGATCGGCGGGCCGAACGACGTCTATTCGCTCGACAACGTGCTCTACCTCTTCAACGAGAGCGTCCACCGCTCGATCTTCCTGAAGACGATCTGGGCCAGCGCCTTCGTCGCCTTCGTCACCTTTATCGTCTGCTACCCGCTCGCCTTCTGGCTGGCCCAGCACGCGACGCCGGCGCAGACGGGCATCGCCATCCTCGCGCTCACGATTCCCTTCTGGATCAACGAGGTGCTGCGCACGCTCGCCTGGTACATCCTGCTCGCCTTCCGCGGGCCGCTCAACGCGGTGCTGCTCAACCTCGGCATCATCGACGAGCCGGTGCGCTGGTACGGAAACGGCGGCGTGCTCGCCGGCATGGTCTATGCCTACATCCTGTTCATGCTGTTCCCGATCTACAACTCGATCGAGAGCCTCGAAAAGGCGCAGATCGAGGCCGCGCGCGACCTCGGCGCCTCGACATGGCGCATCCACTGGCGCGTGGTCATCCCCCACGCCAAGGCCGGCATCGCCACGGGCTGCGTCTTCACCTTCATGCTGGCGGCCGGCTCCTATGTTGCGCCGGCCCTCCTCGGCGCGCCCGGCAGCCGCTGGTTCACCGAGATCATCTACAACTGGTTCTTCGAGGGCGGCGACTGGAACCGCGGCGCGGCCTACGCGCTGGTGCTGCTCGTCCTGTGCCTCGCCGTCGTGCTGGCGACGCTGAAGCTCGCCCGCGTCAACCTCGCGGACGTGGCGAAATGAGCGCCGCCGACCGCATCGCCCGGGCGCTGTTCGGCCTCTACATGGCGGCGTTCTTCCTCTACCTGTTCGCGCCGCTCGTGGTGATGTCGGCCGCGACCTTCAACGAGAGCCGCTTCCCGACGGTCATCCCGTGGCAGGGGACGACGCTGCAATGGTTCGAGGCGCTGTGGAACGACCGGCCGATGTGGCAGTCGGTGTGGACGTCGCTGGTCGTCGCCTTCTTCGTCGTCCTCGTCGCGCTGCCGGTCGGCACGGCGGCTGCGCTGATCCTGACCAGCCTGCACGCGCGCGCCCGCTCCTTCCTCTACGCGCTGATGGTGTCGCCGCTGCTCACCCCCGGCGTCGTCATCGGCATCGCGACGCTGGTGCTGTGGCGGCAGTTGAATGTCGGGGGTGGCATCTTCCTCATCGTGCTGGCGCAGGCGAGCTTCATCATCTGCTACGTGATGCTGATGGTCGCGGCGCGCCTGCAACGCTTCGACCGCACGCAGGAGGAGGCCGCGCTCGGCCTCGGCGCGTCGAAGTTCATGGTGTTCCGGCGCATCCTCTTGCCGTTCCTCAAGCCGGCGCTGATCGCCGCCGGCTTTCTCGCCATCCTGCAATCCGTCGAGAACTACAACACGACGCTGTTCGTGCGCGGCTTCGACACGCCGCTGACCGTCTATATCGCCACCAAGGTGCGCACAGGCCTGACGCCGGCGGTCAACGCGCTGGCGCTGGTGATGATCGCGATGACGATACTGGGGGCTATAGCCTACGAGATCGCCCGGCGCAGGCAGGTCGCGGCGGCGGGCAGGGCCGCCGCCGGCTGAAAGCTCTTATCCGCGCGTGCGGGACAGCCCGTCCTTCGCCGCCTTCAGGTTCGGGTCGAGCCGGGCCGCCTCGCCATAGGAGCGGATGGCGCGCGCCTTGTCGCCGCGCCGTTCGAGGATCAGGCCCTGATAGGCCCAGGCCTCGGCGTTGGTCTTGTCGAGCTTGATCGCGGTGTTGAAGTCGGCGAGCGCGTTTTCCTCGTCGTTGCGGGCGAGGTAGGAGAGGCCGCGGCCATTGTAGGGCTCGGCCGAGTTGGGCGCCAGCGAGATGGCGGTGGCGAAGTCCTCGATGGCGAAATCATGCTGGCCGCGCGCCTGATAGAGCAGGCCGCGATTGTGGTAGGCACGCGGGTCGGTGGTGTCGAGCTGGATCGCCTGCTGCAGGTCGCGCAGCGCCTCGTCAGCCCGCCCCGCCAGCCGGTAGAGATTGCCGCGGCCGATATAGGCGGCGTCGTAGGACGGGTTGATCTGGATCGCGCGGGTGTAGTCCTGCAGCGCGGCCTGCTGGTTGCCGGTCAGCCGGTGGATCAGCGCCCGGTTGGCGTAGGCCTGGTAGAAATTCGGGTTGAGGCGGATCGCCGTGTCGAAATCCTCCAGCGCCTCCTTGTAGCGCCCGCCGCGGCCGAGCGCGGTGCCGCGCACATTGTAGGCCTCCGGGTCGTTCGGGCTGCGCTGGATCACGGCGCTCAAGGACGAGATGTTCTCGCTCGATCCCTGCGCGGCGTCGATGCCGGCGACCTCGCCGAGCGGGCCGGTGGTGGTCTCGCATCCCGCGAGCGCCAGCGCCGCGATCATCATGCAGGCGGCAAGGCCGCTTCTGCCGGTCGTCTCGACTGCATTGCGATTCATCGCCGGGTTCCCCTGTCCGATTCCCGTGTCCGTTTCCGGCTGGCCGCCGTTTCCGTCACCGGCGATTCTTCCCGCGAAGTGTAGGGGAGCGAATCGCCAAAGAAAAAGGTGGCGGCGATTTTCATCGCCCCACCTTCGTCGGGTATCGCCTGAAAAAGACGAAAACTGGGCGCTGTATCAGCGGGCCGCCGGGCGGCCGCCGGCGATGAGGCCCTCGCGCTGCGCGCGCTTGCGGGCGAGCTTGCGGGCGCGGCGCACGGCCTCGGCCTTCTCGCGGGCACGCTTCTCGGAGGGCTTCTCGTAATGTCCGCGCATCTTCATCTCGCGAAAGATACCTTCGCGCTGCATCTTCTTCTTGAGGGCGCGAAGCGCCTGGTCGACGTTGTTGTCGCGGACGAGTACCTGCACGTGCGTTCCTGTCTTCGTTGGCTCGAGAAATCCGGGCGCAACAGACATGCGCCCTCGCGGCATGGCACCGCGAATTGCAGCGGCTCATAGCAGAAGGTTCATGCCTTGTCCACAGTGCCGGCGCGGATTGGGCGAGGACGGCCGCCGCGAACGGCGCGGAAGGTGGCGGCCCGCTTCCTCAAATGGTAAACCCGTCGCCATAGGCTGCCGGGTCGCCTGTCCCGGCGCGTGAGAGGGAAGCGCATGCGCAGATATTCAGCCTTCGCCATCGCCCGCGAGGCGCTTCGCGGCCATACTGGCTGGGAGCCGCAATGGCCGGCGCCGCAGCCGAAGAGCGAGTACGGCGTCGTCATCGTCGGCGCCGGCGGCCACGGCCTCGCCACCGCCTACTACCTCGCGAAGGAGCACGGCATCACCAATGTCGCGGTGATCGAGAAGGGCTGGCTCGGCGGCGGCAACACCGGGCGCAACACTACCATCATCCGCTCCAACTACCTCTACGACGAATCGGCGGCGATCTACGACCACGCGGTGAAGCTGTGGGAAGGGCTGTCGCAGGAGCTCAACTACAACGTCATGTACTCGCCGCGCGGCGTGATGATGCTCGCCCACAACGTCCATGACGTGCAGGTGCTGAAGCGCCACGTCCACGCCAACCGCCTGAACGGCGTCGACAACGAATGGCTGACGCCGGAGGAGGCGAAGGCGTTCTGCCCGCCGCTCAACATCTCTAAAGGCGCGCGCTATCCGGTGATGGGCGCGGCGCTGCAAAGGCGCGGCGGCACGGCCCGCCACGACGCCGTCGCCTGGGGCTATGCGCGCGCGGCCGCCGCGCGCGGGGTGGACATCATCCAGAATTGCGAGGTGACGGGCATCCGCCGTGCCCGCGAAGGCCATGTGCTCGGCGTCGAGACGACGAAAGGCTTCATCGGCGCGCGCAAGGTCGGCGTCGTCGCGGCCGGCCATAGCTCGGTGCTGATGGGGATGGCCGGCGTGCGCATGCCGCTCGAGAGCTACCCCTTGCAGGCGCTGGTGTCGGAGCCGATCAAGCCGGTGGTGCCGTGCGTCGTCATGTCGAACACGGTCCACGCCTATATCTCGCAGTCCGACAAGGGCGAGCTGGTCATCGGCGCGGGGACCGACCAGTACACCTCCTATTCGCAGACCGGGGGCCTGCACATCATCGAGCACACGCTCGACGCGATCTGCGAGATGTTTCCGGTCTTCACCCGCATGAAGATGCTGCGCTCGTGGGGAGGCATCGTCGACGTGACGCCCGACCGCTCGCCGATTCTCGCCAAGACGCCGGTCAAGGGGCTCTACGTCAATTGCGGCTGGGGCACCGGCGGCTTCAAGGCGACGCCCGGCTCCGGCCACGTCTTCGCCCACACCATCGCCCGCGACGAGCCGCACCCGATCAACGCGCCGTTCACGCTGGAGCGGTTCCGTAGCGGCCGGCTGATCGACGAGGCGGCGGCCGCCGCCGTGGCTCACTGATGCTGCGGGCGCTCCTCCTCGGCGCGGGGCTCCTGCTGGGAAGCGGAGCGGCGGCGCTCGCCTTTCCCGAGATGGAGATCGGCCGCGGCGACACGGACCACGAATGGCCGTTCTCGGTCAAGCGCGGCAGGCTCGCCTGCGTCGCCGTGCAGGGGCAGGAGACGGTGCTGTTCTCCGAGCCGTGGCGCACCGACGTGCCGCAGGAATTCGGCAACATGACCCTGCCGCGCAGCGTCGTCGTCTCGACCAACCCGATCGCGCTGATGGCCTCGCTGGAGGACCGGGCGCTCTATCTCCCGTTCGACAGCATCGAGACGCTGATCAGGCGTCTCGCGCCGTTCGAGACGATCGGGCGCAAGCTGTGCGCGCAGGAGGCCGGCTTCCTGATCCCCGTAAACGAGCGCGGGCTGTTCCATTTCCCGATGTCCGAGGACGCCTATCGCATCCAGCGCATCGACCGGACGGACAGGGAGAAGGATTGGCCGTTCTCGGTCGATTCGGGCTATCTGATCTGCGTGTGGCTGATGGGCGAGCGCACGGTCTATTTCGCCGACCGGCTGAACGACGAGGACGAGCACGAGGACGGGACGCCGCGCGTCGTGGTGGTCTCGACCAACCCGCTCGATCTCGCGCTGGTCAATATCGGCTCCAACGGCCTGTTCGTGCCGTTCGACGGCTTCGAGAAGATGATCGCCCGGCTCGCGCCCTTCGTCAGCCTCGGCAAGCGGCTGTGCGACCAGCCGCGCGGCAGCGACATCGGCCCCGGCGAATTGTAGGCCCCGGTGAATTACAGGAGAGGAACGAGATGCTTCTCATCCATTGCCCCTATTGCGAGCAGGACCTGCCGGAGCTCGAATTCCGCCATGCCGGCGAGGCGCACCTGATCCGGCCGGCCGCGACCGACGAAGTCGGCGACGAGGACTTCGAAGCGTTCCTGTTCCTGCGCGACAACCCCAAGGGCCGCGCCCATGAACGCTGGCGGCATGTCCATGGCTGCGGCCGGTTCTTCAACGCCGTGCGCGATACGGTCAGCGACAAGTTCGTCGTGACATACAAGGCGGGCGCGAAGAAGCTGGCCCTGAAGGGAGGGGAGGCATGAGCGCCGCCTGCCGCATCGCCGGCAAGGGCCGGCTGACGCCGGCGCGCACGGTGCGCTTCTCCTTCGACGGCCGGACCTATGCCGGGTTGGAGGGCGACACGCTCGCCTCGGCGCTGCTCGCCAACGGCGTCCACCTGATGGGGCGCTCGTTCAAGTATCACCGGCCGCGTGGGCCGCTCTCCGCCGGCCCGGAAGAGCCGAACGCGCTGGTCGGCATCCGGCGCGACGCCGGGCGGGTGACGCCCAATGTGCGCGCCACGGTGCAGGAGCTCTATGACGGGCTCGAAGCCACCTCGCAGAACCGCTGGCCCTCGCTCGATCTCGACGTCGGCGCGCTCAACAATCTCGGCTCGCCCTTCTTCTCGGCCGGGTTCTACTACAAGACCTTCATGTGGCCGAAGGCGGCATGGAAGCGGCTCTACGAGCCGGTCATCCGCGCCGCGGCCGGCCTCGGCACGGCGCCCGGTGAGCCCGATCCCGACCGCTACGCCGCGCGCTACGCGCATTGCGACGTGCTCGTCGTCGGGGCCGGCGCGACCGGCCTTGCCGCCGCGCTCGCCGCCGCCGAAGCCGGCGCGCGCGTCATCCTCGCCGACGAGCAGCCGGAGCCGGGCGGCGCGCTGCGCCACGAGGCCGGCGCGGTCATCGACGGGCAGGACGGGTGGACGTGGGCGAAAGAGACGGCAGTGCGGCTGGGGGCGATGGAGAACGTCAGGCTGCTGCCCCGCACAACCGCGTTCGGTTACTACGCGCAGAACTTCATCGGCCTCGTCGAGCGCGTCAGCGAGCACCTGCCCGCTCCGCTCGCCGACCTGCCGCGCGAGCGGCTGTGGAAGGTGCGGGCGAGGCGCGTCGTCCTCGCCACGGGGGCCATCGAGCGGCACATGGTGTTTCCCGGCAACGACCGGCCGGGCATCATGCTGGCCTCGGCCGCGCGCACGTATCTCAACCATTACGGCGTCGCCATCGGCCGGCGCGTCGGTGTCTACACCGCCTGCGATTCCGCCTATCACGCGGCGCTCGACATGAAGAAGGCCGGCATCGACATCGCCGCCATCATCGACCAGCGCGACAACCCGCAAGGGCCGGCGGTGGACGAGGCCCGCGCGCTCGGCATCGAGGTCCATCCCGGGCGCGTCGTCACGCGCGCCTCCGGCGGGAAGCGCGTCTCGTCGATTCTGATCGCGCCGAAAACGGGTGGCGCGGCGCGCTCGATCCGCGTCGACGCGCTCGTCACCTCGGCCGGCTGGACGCCGTCGCTACACCTCTATTCCCAATCGCGCGGCAAGGTGGCGTTCGACGTCGCCGGCAAGCGCTTCCTGCCGGGCGAGACGGCGCAGGACTGCGCCTGCGCCGGTTCCTGCAACGGCACCGACGATCTCGACGACGCGCTGGCCGAAGCCTTCACTGCCGGCCATGCGGCCGCGAGGGCGGCCGGCGTCAAGGCCGGAAAGGCCGGCGCGCGGCCGCGGGCGGAAGCGTATGAGAGCATGGCCGGCGGCATGCTCGGCGACATGGGCGCCGAGGAGGGCAAGAAGGCGTTCGTCGATTTCCAGAACGACGTCACGGCCAGGGACATCAGGCAGGCGGTGCGCGAGGGCATGCGCTCCATCGAGCATGTCAAGCGCTTCACCACCAACGGCATGGCGACCGATCAGGGCAAGACGTCGAACCTGCACGGCCTCGCCATCGCCGCCGAGGCGCTGGGGAAGCCCGTGCCGGAGGTCGGCCTCACCACCTTCCGCCCGCCCTATACGCCCGTCACCTTCGGCTCGATCGTCGGCCAGGCGCGCGGGGCCCTGTTCGACCCGACGCGGCGGACCGCGATCCACCCGTGGGCCGAGGCCGCCGGCGCGGTGTTCGAGGATGTCGGCCAGTGGAAGCGGGCCTGGTATTTTCCGCGCCCCGGCGAGGACATGCATGCCGCCGTCAACCGCGAATGCGCGACCGTGCGCCGGGCGGCCGGCATCTTCGACGCCTCGACGCTGGGCAAGATCGAGGTCGTCGGGCCGGACGCGGCCGAGTTCCTCGAGCTTCTCTACACCAACCCGTGGAAGAAGCTGGAGCCCGGGCGCTGCCGCTACGGCGTCATGCTGCGCGAGGACGGCTTCATCTACGATGACGGCGTCATCGGCCGCCTGGCCGAGGACCGCTTCCACGTCACCACCACCACAGGCGGCGCGGCGCGCGTCCTCCACCACATGGAGGATTATCTCCAGACCGAGTTCCCGAAGCTGAAGGTGTACTTGACCTCGGTTTCCGAGCAGTGGGCGGTGATCGCGGTGCAGGGGCCGAAGGCCCGCGACATTGTTGCTCCGCTGGTCGAGGACATCGACATCTCGGACGCGGCGATGCCGCATATGTCGGTGCGCGAGGGCAGGGTGTGCGGCGCGCCGGCACGGCTGTTCCGCATGTCGTTCACCGGCGAGCGCGGCTACGAGATCAACGTGCCGGCCGATTACGGGCAGGCGGTGTGGGAAGCGGTGTGGGAAGAAGGGCGCAAGCACGGGGCATGCGCCTACGGCACGGAGGCGATGCATGTCCTGCGCGCCGAGAAGGGCTACATCATCGTCGGCCAGGACACGGACGGCACCGTCACCCCGCACGATGCAGGCCTTTCCTGGGCTGTCGGCAAGGCCAAGGCCGATTTCGTCGGCAAGCGCGGCCTGATGCGCCCCGACCTCGTCGCCGAGGGGCGCAGGCAGCTCGTCGGCTTGAGGACCGAGGACCCGAGGGCCGTGCTGGAGGAGGGGGCGCAGATCGTCGCCGACCCCAACGGTGCGATCCCGATGAGGATGATCGGCCACGTCACCTCGTCCTACTGGTCGGAGAATTGCGGCCGCTCGATCGCGCTGGCGCTGGTCGAGGGCGGGCGCAGGCGCACCGGCGAGCTGCTTTACGTGCCGATGCCGGACGGCGCGGTCGAGGTCGAGGTGACGGGAACGGTCTTCTTCGACGAGAAGGGAGAACGCCTCAATGGCTAAAGCGGCGGCGAAGACGGGCGCCAAGGCGCAGAAGAAAACGGCATTGCCGGCCGCGCCGGAGCCGGCCGTGCGCCGCCGGCCGGCGCTGGAAGGACGGGCCGGCGGCCAGCCATGGGTGTCGGTGACGCCCGCCGGGCCGGCGCAGCGGCTGTCGCTGCGTGCGCCGCGCGACAGCGTCGCCGCGCTGTCGAGGGCGCTCGGGCTCGACCTGCCGGAAAGGCCGATGGCCAGCGCCGCCGAGGGCGGGCGTGCCGCGCTCTGGCTCGGGCCCGACGAGTGGCTGGTGATCGACGAGGGGAGGGACGCGCTGCCCGTGCTCGCCGGCGTCAAGGCCTTCCATTCTGCGGTCGACGTCTCGCACCGCAATCTCGGCATCCTCGTCGCCGGGCGCGGCGCGGAGGCGACGCTCGCTGCGGGGTGCCCGCGCGATCTGTCGCAGGCAGCGTTCCCCGTCGGCTCGTGCGCGCGCACCGTTCTGGGCAAGGCCGAGATCGTGGTCTGGCGCACGGGCGCGGAGGCGTACCGGGTCGAATGCTGGCGCTCGTTCAGCGACTACGTCTTCACCTTCCTCGCCGAGGCGGCGCGGGACGCCGGGGTCTAGCGGAAGCGCCCCCGGCGGATCAGCACGCGTTCTTCCAGCGGCGCGACTGGACGAACTCGACGAGGTCGCCGCCGCTCATCGGCCGGGCGAAGGCGTAGCCTTGAAGCGCGTCGCAGCCGAGCGACTTCAGAACGCGCGCGTGCTCCATGGTCTCGACGCCTTCTGCCAGGACCTCGATGCCGAGCGAATGGCCGATGTCGATGATCGAGCCGACCAGTTGGCGCTGGCCGGCCGAACGGACGATGGGCATGATGAGCTGGCGGTCTATCTTCAGCCGGCGGGGGCTCAGCTTCATCAGGCTGACGATCGAGGCGTAGCCGGTGCCGAAATCGTCGATCTCGATGTTGATGCCCAGTCCCTTGATCTGCTCGACGTTCCAGGCGGTCAGGTCGTCATTGTCGTCGAGGAAGATGGATTCGACCAGCTCGAAGGCGATGGTGCCGGGGCGGATGTCCATCTGGCGCAGGGTGCGGATCAGCTCCTCGTCGCGCAGGCGCCGCGCCGAGACGTTGACCGAGACCGTCGGGACGCCGAGGCCGATCTGCTCCCACAGGTGGAAATCGACCAGCCCCTGCTCGAGGATCAGCCGGTCGATGGAGGCGACCACGTTCAGCTCCTCGGCGATCTTCATGAAGGCGGCGGGCGCGATCAGCCCGTCCCTGGGGTGGTTCCAGCGGGCCAGCGCCTCGACGCCGATGACGTCGAGCGTGCGGGCGCAGAACTGCGGCTGGTAGTGGGCGACGAACTGGTTCTGCTCCAGCCCGGTCAGGATGTCGTCGGCGATGCGCTTGGTGGTGACGATCTCCGACTGGAGCGCGTCGTTGAAGAACTGGTGGCGGTTGCGGCCGCGGGCCTTGGCCCGGTAGAGCGCGATGTCGGCATTGACGAGGAGGCGCAGCGGGTCGGCCAGGCAATCCGTGTCGGTGGCGATGCCGATGGAGACGCCGACGCGGCACTCGTGCCCTTGATAGGAAAGCGGCTCCTGCATGCGGGCGACGATCCGGTCCGACAGCTCGCTCAGCTCGGCGACGCAGGCGTCGTGGCCGGCCTTCTCGCGCGGCCAGCGGCGCACCACCACGAACTCGTCGCCGCCGACGCGGGCGACGAAGTCGGTCCTGCGCGCCGTGTCGCGCAGGACGCGCGCGGCATGGACGAGCATGGCGTCGCCCGCCATATGGCCGAGCGTGTCGTTGACCTGCTTGAAGCGGTCGAGGTCGAGCTGGAGCAGGGCCGCGCGCTCGCCCTCGCCGGCGAACCGGGCGGCATGGTCGGCCAGCATCTCGTCGAGGTAGCGCCGGTTGGGCAGGCCGGTCAGCGAATCGTGCAGCGCGTTGTGCTCGATATGGGCGCGCGCGGTTTCGAGCTCTGCGTTGCGCGCCTCGGTCAGGGCGTTGACGCGCTTTAGCTCCTCGGCGAGGCCGATGTCGGCGGTCACGTCCCAGTTGACGCCGATGATCCGCGGCGCGGTTCCCGGCTCGTCATAGACCGCGCCCATGGCCCGGACGTGGCGCACCTCGCCGTCGTCGAGCACGATGCGGTATTGCGAGGCGTACTGCCGGTCGACGTGGAGCCGGCGGAACTCGGCATTCGCCCGTTCGAGGTCGTCCGGGTGGAGCCGCTTTTCCCAGTGGATCTGGCCCCGCGGGGCGTTGTCGGCTGGGTAGCCGTAGAGCTCGTTCATCCGCGCGTCCCAGAACTGCTCCGTCTCGCCGACATTCATCTCCCATACCGCGACCTTGGACGTGTCGAGCGCGAGTCGCAGGCGCCGCGACAGCTTGCCGAGCTGCGCCTCGCGCCGGCGCAGGGTGCGGATGTTCCTCTGCCTCTCCTCGATCAGGCGGCCGGCGATCACCGCGGGCACCATGATCAGCGCCCCGGCCATGAACAGCAGCAGGCGCAGCGTCCATTGATTGGTCGGCGCGGCCGGCCAGCCGCCCTTCGGCGTCGCCGCGATCTGCCACGCGCCCGAGGGCAGGACGACGTCGGCGACGACGGGATCGTTGGCGACGATCCCGGCCGGGTCGTAGAACAGCTTGCCGCGCGCGCCCAGCCCGTCATGGCCGGAAAGGGCGATGTCGATGGGAAGGTCCGGGTCGGTGAGGCCGCTGTCCTCGTAGAGGCGGTCGATGTCGACCACCGCCGAGACGATGCCCCAGAAGTGGTTCTGCCCGTCCGCCCCGGGGACGAAGACCGGCAGGCGCCCGACGATGCCGCGCCCGCCCTGGACGAGGTCGAGCGGCCCGGCGATGACCAGGTCGCCCGTCTCGCGCGCCCGCACGGTGGCTTCGCGCTGCTGGGCGTTGGCGTTGTAGTCGAGGCCGAGCGCGCGCTCGTTGCCTTCGAGCGGATGGACGAGCGTGACGATCATCCCTTCGGCGACGGCGAAGTTGCGGATCTGCGCGTTGCGGTGCAGCAGGCTTTCGGCCAGCGCCGAAAAGCGCTGCTGGTCCATGTCCGGCTCGACGACGAGGGCGGCGACGAGGCCGCGGGCGAGCTGGATGTTGCCGCTGATGTTGCCTTCGAGCCTGGCGCGGACAAGGCTGATCTGGTTCAGGACCTGGGTGCGTTGGGCTTGCTCGAACAGGCGGCGGTTCTGCTGCTCGGCGACGATCCACGCGCCGGCGATGACGAACAAGGCAAGAAAAGCCGGAATGTTCGTCGCCCGCAGAACGGATCTTGACGCCTTGCCGCGCCTGATGACCGAAAAACCCACCTTTCCCTCGTCAACGTTCGGTCCTTGGGATGCTGGGGCGGGAATGTTGCACGAAGTGTTTAAATTAGGCTTTAGAAATGCGAAATACGGCCACGCGCAAGCCTGCTCCCGGCGCGGGAGAACGGCGTGCCGAAGTAGGGTGTGGCTACCTGTACCGGTCTGTTAATGCCAATGAAGTCCGGATGGTCTAAGTCACGGATATGCGACGACTGTTTCTCTTCATCATCGCGATCGTCATTCTTGGATACGGCGGCTGGAAAGTCGCGGAGCGACGCCACTATCTGAGCTTTGCACCATGCGGGATGGATGTGTCCGGTATCGCATACATGAAAAACGAGGCCTGGGGAATCGGTCTGCCCGGCGATAACGAAACCGGTATCGTCGTATACCGTCTCCCGGGCTCCGTGGCGGAGGCGATCGAAGCACAAGGGATCGACTATTTCAGGACATTGAAGTGCGACGTACGCAAGTACGGCAGGCGCGGTCAGTACCGCTCATGGCTTGAGACACCCGTCGCGCCTGACAGGCGCTGGGGCGAGCAAATCAAGGTATCAAGCTATCTCAACAGGTACGGGTTCGGGATACCCGTTCGCAGGAGTGTCGAGGTGATGGTCGATCAAGCCATATCGGCCCCCGGCGCATTCTATGCTTATGGGCGCATCGGGACGATCCTTGTGATCCCGACGGAGCATCGCGCGGTTTTCATGTATGCTGGTTAACCCCGGGGATACTCCGTCTAGGCGCGATCATGGCCAGTGCGTCTAGCCTCGTATCTGCCCAAGGCATTGCTGCCAGCTTGAACAACTTAATGCCGGCATGAACGCAGTAAAAACAAGCGGACAGAGTGGAAGCCCGGACTTGTCGGGGCGTCCGACGTTCTAGATCGCGGTGATGCCGCCGTCGGCGGCCAGCGTCTGGCCGGTCATGAACGAGTTCTTCGGGTCGGCTGCGAACAGGACGACCTCGGCGATCTCGTCGGTCTCGGCCAGCCGGCGCATGGGGACGCCGCGCGTCAGTTCGGCCTCGCCGGCCGGGTTGTCGCTGCCGAGGATGCCCGTCACCATCGCGGTGCGCGCGAAGGAGGGGCAGACGGCGTTGATCCGCACGCCCTTGGTGGCGCATTCGGCGGCGGCGGAACGCGTCAGGCCGACGACGCCGTGCTTGGCCGCGGCATAGACGCCGAGCTTGGGCGCGCCGGCGATGCCGGCGACGGAGGCCATGTTGACGATGGCGCCGGGCAGGGCCTTGTCCCTGAACTGGCGCTCCAGCGCCGGGATCTGGTGCTTCAGCGCGAAGAACATGCCGAGGAGATCGACCTCGAACACGCGCCGCGCGACGTCCGACGGCGTCTGCGGCAGCTTCATGAAGTCGTGGACGATGCCGGCATTGTTGACGGCGACATCGAGCCGGCCGAAGCGCTCGAAGGCGAGCGCGACGAGGTCCTGCGAGAGGCTCTCGTCGGCGACGTTCCCGGCAAGGGTCGCGACCGGGGTGTCGAACGCCGCCGTAGCCTCGTCAAGGCGTCCGGCATCGAGGTCGGAAAGCACCAGATTCGCGCCCTCGGCGGCGAAGCGCCGGGCGAGCTTCAGGCCGAAGCCGCCGGCCGCGCCGGTGATGAGGACGGTCAGGTCCTGAAAGCGGCCCATCTCGCTCACGCCCCTTCGTCGATCGCTTCGCAGGCGAGGCCGGCCAGCAGCCGCACCGCCTCGCCGTAGGTCTTCGCCTTTTCCGGGTTCGAGGCGTTGCCGTCGAGGGCGCGCTTGTAGACGCCCTGGCAGATCGCGGCCAGCCGGAAGAAGGAGAAGGCGAGGTGGAAGGTCCAGTCGGGAACGCCGTCGAGGCCGCGGCGCTCGCAATAGCGGGCGACGTATTCGGCCTCGGTCGGCAGGCCGAGCGTCGCGCGGTCGAGCCCGCCGAGGCCGCGGAAGCCGGATTCGTGCGGCAGCCGCCACTGCATGCACTGGTAGGAGAGGTCGGCGAAGGGATGGCCGAGTGTGGACAGCTCCCAGTCGAGCACGGCGATGACCGCCGGCCGGTCGGGCGCGAAGATCATGTTGTCCAGCCGATAGTCGCCATGGACGAGCGAGACGCGGCCGTCGTCGGCGACGAGGTTCTTCTCCAGCCAGTCGATCAGCCGCTCCATGGTCTCGATGCGCGCGGTCTCCGAGGCCCGGTACTGGCCGCTCCAGCGGGTGATCTGGCGCTCGAAATAGCTGCCGGGGCGGCCGAAATCGGCGAGGCCGACGGCTTCGACATCGACATCGTGCAGCGCGGCGAGCACGCCGTTCATCGCGTCGTAGAGCGCGGCGCGCTCCTGCGTCGAGGCCGCTTCCGGCAGCGCCGGGTCCCAGAAGATGCGGCCCTCGACAAAGGCCATGACGTAGAACATGCGGCCGATGGGCGAATCCTCATCGGACAGGTGCAGCACGTGCGGCACCGGCACCGCCGTGTCCCTCAGCGCGGCCATGACGCGGTATTCGCGGTCGACCTGATGCGCGGATTTCAGGAGCTGGCCGGGCGGCTTGGCGCGCAGCACGTAGCGGCCGCTCCTGGTCTCGACCATGTAGGTCGGGTTGGACTGGCCGGCATTGAACTTGCGCACGGCCTCGAAGCCTTCGAAGCCGGGGACGTGCCTTTCGAGGTAGGGGACGAGCGCCGCCTCGTCGAGCGCGTTGGGGTCGCTCATGCCGTGTCCTTTCCGTTGCCCGGAAGCCGGGCGAGGGTGAGCCAGCGCGCCGTCAGGGCCGGCTTGGCCGATCCCTCGATCTCGACGGTCACGTCGTAGTTGAAATGGATCCAGCCCGAGGGGCGGACGGTCATCTCGGCGAGCTTGAAGCGGCCGCGCACCCGCGCGCCGGACTTGACCGGCGCGGCGAAGCGGACGCGGTCGAAGCCGTAATTGACGCCGATGTCGGTGCCGGCGATCGGCGGGATCGTCTCGTAGGCCAGCGTCGACAACAGCGACAGCGACAGGAAGCCGTGGGCGATGGTGCCGCCGAACGGCGTCTCGGCGGCGCGCACCGGGTCGACATGGATGAACTGATGGTCGTCCGTCGCGTCGGCGAACTTGTCGATCATCTCCTGCGAGACGGTGCGCCAGGACGAAACGCCGATTTCGTTCCCCACCGCCTGCGTCGCCTTTTCCAGCGATACGGGTTCCAGTTTGCCGATGCTCATAGCCTCTTCCGCGTCAATCCTTGAACAGCGTCATGCCGTGCTGCACGGATTGCCCGCCGTCAAGGGGAAGAATCGCGCCGGTGACGTAGCGGCCGGCGCGGCTGCACAGGTAAAGCGTCGCCCCGGCGATGTCGTCGGGCGCGCCGATGCGCCCGAGCGGCACGTGGCTGCCGACATGGCTCGCGTTCTCGTCGGAGCCGGTGGCGAAGGCCGTCATGCGGCTCTGGAAGGGGCCGGGCGCGAAGGCGTTGACGGTGATGCGCCGCCCGGCGAGCTCGCTGGCGAGCGTGCGGGTCAGGTGATGCACGGCCGCCTTGGAGGCGGTGTAGGAATAGGCGCCGTCCGCCATGGGCTGCGTGCCCATCACCGAGCCGAGATTGATGATGCGCGCCGGGTCGTCGTCGCTTGCCGCTTCCGCGAGGAGCGGCGTCAGCTCGCGCGTCAGGTGGAACAGGCCGGCGACGTTGACCGACAGCACCTTGGCCCAGGCCGAATAGGGGAATTCCTCGTAAGGCGCGCCCCAGGTCACGCCGGCATTGTTGACGAGGATGTCGAGCCTGCCGGTGCGGCCCTTCACCTCCCCGACCAGCGCGGCGATGCCTTCCTCGGTGCCGACGTCGCCGGCGAAGCCCTCGGCCTTGCCGGGCGCGCCGAGCGCGTTCAGCTCTTCCGCGACCCGGGCGCAGTCGGCGCCCTTGCGCGAGGCGATCAGCACGCGCGCGCCGCCCATGACGAGGCCGGTCGCCGCCATGCGGCCGATGCCGGTGGCCGCGCCGGTGACGAGGGCGGTCTTGCCCGCCACCGAGAAAAGATCGTCGAGATAAGACATCATGCCTCCCTGAAACTTGGCCTGAAACTTGGCCTGAAACTCGCCCTGAAACTCTCAGTGACGCTGCGGCAACCCGATTTGGCCGTGAAGCGCGTTTGCCGCGTTGACAACATACCCAGTAGTATGTTCATCATTCGCCTGCTCGTAAAGGCCCGATCGAAGGCCGCTTGCTGTTTCGCCCGTTTCGACCCGCCTCTGGCGGATGCCGGCCGGTGCGAAACCTCGGAAGGACAGGGAGGATGAAAGCTCGATGACGCTGCGCGTCCCTGAGCAGATGCTGGACCATGCGCGCGCCGACATACTGAGCGCGGCGGCGACCTGCTTCATGGAACGCGGCTACACCGAGACCTCGATCGACGACGTCGCGCACGCGCTCGGCGCGACCAAGGGGCGCATCTACCATCATTTCCGCTCCAAGGCGGACCTGTTCGCGTCGGTCTTCCGCGCCGGGATGGAGATGAACTTCGCCGCCATCGAGCCCTATCGCGCGCTTCCGGGCCGGGCCTCGGCGCGCTGGCGGCGCATGGCGTTCGTGCATGTGATGCAGATGATCCTGACCCGGGCTTTCCAGCGCACGGTGTGGATGGGGGTCGAGATGCACCTGCGCGGCGCGACGACGCCGCAGCAGCGCGCGGTGATGGCTGACCTGATCCAGTTCCGCAGCGACTACAGCGCGATCTTCCGCGAGGTCATCGTCAAGGCGCGCGAGGAGGGCGATTTCGACTTCGGCAATGTCAGCATCACCAACCAGCTGATGTTCATGACGCTGAATTCGCCCATCTTCTGGTACGCGCCGCGCACCGGCGAGACCAAGGCCGATCTCGAGGAGCTGGCGGAACAGGTCGTCACCTGCGCGTGGCGCGGGCTCGGCGGCAAGGAGGAACGGAAAGAACCATGACAGCCAATTCCGAGATGGCCCTCGGCATGACCGAGCGCCTGAAGCCGATCCACGACAAGGTCGCGCGGATGGTGCGCGAGGAGATCCTTCCGCTCGACGAGGAGTTCCTCGCCGAGGTCGACAAGGGCGGCGACCGCTGGAGCTTCACCCCGCGCCAGAGCGAGATTCTCGAAGGGCTGAAGGCGAAGGCGCGCGAGCGCCGCCTGTGGAATTTCTGGCTGACCGATTCGAGCCGCGGCTACGGCCTGTCGACCGTCGAATACGCCTATCTCGCCGAGGAGATGGGCAAGGCGCACCTCGGCGCCGAGGTGTTCAACTGCTCCGCCCCCGACACCGGCAACATGGAGGTGCTGGAGCGTTACGGCACGCAGGCGCAGAAGGAGGCGTGGCTTGGCCCCCTGCTCGAAGGGAAGATCCGCTCGGCCTATCTGATGACCGAGCCGGACGTGGCCTCGTCCGACGCCACCAACATCTCGATGCGTTGCGAGCGCGACGGCGGCGACTACGTGCTCAACGGCGAGAAATGGTGGGCGTCCGGCGCGGGCGATCCGCGCTGCGCCATCTACATCGTCATGGTGCGCACCCCCGACGCGGCGCGGCGGAAGCACGAGCAGCATTCGATGATCCTCGTGCCGGCCGATACGCCCGGCGTCACGGTGCTGCGGGCGATGAAGGTCTATGGCGACGACGATGCGCCGCACGGTCACATGCACATCCGTTTCGAGGATGTCCGCGTGCCGGCGCAGAACCTCATCCTCACCGAGGGCAAGGGCTTCGCCATCGCGCAGGGCAGGCTCGGGCCGGGGCGCATCCACCATTGCATGCGCGCCATCGGCCAGGCCGAGATGGCGCTGGAGCAGATGTGCCAGCGCGCCATGCGCCGCGAGGCGTTCGGCCAGCCGCTGGCCAAGCTCGGCGCCAATTACGATATCATCGCCGAGTGCCGGATGGAGATCGAGATGGCGCGGCTCCTGTGCCTGAAGGCGGCGTGGATGATCGACCAGGGCGACGGCAAGGCCGCGGCGCCGTGGATCAGCCAGGTCAAGGTGATCGCGCCGCGCGTGGCGCTGAAGGTGACGGACGAGGCGGTGCAGATGTTCGGCGGGCAGGGCGTCAGCCAGGACACGCCGCTGGCGCGCTCGTGGACGCACCTGCGGACGCTGCGCCTCGCCGACGGGCCGGACGCCGTCCACCGCCGGCAGATCGCCCGCGAGGAACTCAAGAAGCATACGCAGCAGAAGGTGTAGGATGAAGGCGATCGTCGCGCGCGACTTCGCGCCTCTGGACAAGCTGGAATATGCCGACTGGCCGGAGCCGGCGGCCGAAGGCCGTACGGTGGTGATCGACGTCGAGACCGTCGGTGTCAATTTCCCGGACGGGCTGCTGGTGCAGGGCCTCTACCAGATGAAGCCGCCGGTGCCCTTCGTGCCCGGCATGGAAGTGGCCGGCCGGGTGGCGGCGGTGGGCGACAAGGTCACCTCGGTCAAGGTGGGCGACAGGGTGGCGGCGCTGCTCCAGCTCGGCGGCTATGCGGAAAGGGTCGGCGTCCACGAGGCGGCGGTGATGAAGCTGCCGGACGGCGTCTCCAGCGCCGACGCCTGCGCGCTGCTCGTCGCCTACGGCACCTCGCACTATGCGCTGAAGCAGCGCGGGCGGCTCAAGGCGGGCGAGACGCTGTGCGTGCTCGGCGCGGCCGGCGCCACCGGCGTCGCGGCGGTGCAGATCGGCAAGGCGATGGGCGCGCGGGTGATCGCGGTCGCGTCGAGCGAGGACAAGCAGAAAATCGCGCGCGATGCCGGCGCGGACGTCGTCATCGGCTACGACAATCTGAAGGACGGGCTGAAGGAAGCGACCGGCGGCAAGGGCGTCGACGTGGCTTTCGACCCCGTCGGCGGCGAGGGTTTCGACGTGCTGTCGCGCGCGATGGCGTGGGACGGACGGCTGCTGGTCATCGGCTTCGCCTCGGGCACGATCCCGAAGCTGCCGGTGAATCTGACGCTGGTGAAGGGCTATTCGGTGGTCGGCGTCTTCTGGGGCGCGTTCACCCAGAAGGAGCCGCAGGTCTATGCGGACAACATGAAGGAGTTGATCGGCTGGCATCTGGCAGGCAAGGTCAGGCCGGTGATCGAAGGCGTCTATCCCCTGAAGGAGGCGGGCACCGTGCTGAAGCGCGTGCTCGACAGGGGAGCGGCGGGAAAGATCGTCCTCAAGCCCTGAAAACGGGGCGAGGCGAAAAAGTCCCGGTCAGGGAATGGCCGGGGACAAGGGGAACACGAAAGGACGGGACGGCCAAACGCCGCCCGCCCTCAGGGAGGAGTGACAGGCGTGGATGTCCTGCAACTGATCGTAAGCGGCCTTGCGAACGGCTGCGTTTACGGCCTGATAGCGATGGGATTCGTCCTCATCTACAAGGCGACCGAGGCGGTTAACTTCGCCCAGGGCGACTTCATGATGCTGGGCGCGTTCATCTGCCTCGGGCTGACCAATGCCGAGTTCATGGGGCTTTCCTTCTGGGTGGCCGTGCCTCTGGCGATCCTCATCATGGGCGTGTTCGGCTATTCGCTCGACCTCGTCGTGCTCAGGCGCATGTCCGGCCAGTCGCAGATCGCCGTCATCATCCTGACCATCGCGCTCGGCTTCGTGCTGCGCTTCGCCGCGGGCCTGATCTGGGGGCACGAGCCGGTGTCGCTGCAATCGCCGATCGCCGGCCGCGACGTCCGCTTCGGCGGGCTGGTCCTCGGCCTCGACGAGATCGCGGTCATCGCCGTCACCGTGCTGATGACGCTGGTCCTGTGGCTCTACTTCAACCGCACCAAGCTCGGCGTCGCCATGCAGGCGTCGTCGCAGAACCAGCTCGCCGCCTACTATATGGGCATCCCGGTCAAGCGGGTTCAGTCGCTGGTGTGGGCGCTGGCCGGCATGGTCGCGGCGGTGGCGGGCATCCTGTTCGCATCCAAGGGCGCCATCGACCCCTCGATCGGCCTGCTCGGCATCAAGGCGTTCGCGGCCGCAGTCATCGGCGGGTTCGGCTCGCTGCCGGGCGCGCTGCTCGGCGGGATCATCGTCGGGCTGATCGAGCCGTTCGCTTCGCGCTACATCGCCGCCGGCTACTCGCAGATCATGCCCTACCTGCTGCTGTTCCTGATCCTCGTGTTCCGGCCGCACGGCATCCTTGCCCAGATCCACCGGAAGAAAGTGTGAGGAGGCGGAAATGAGAACAGTCTTCAAGACCTCCTACGACGCCGACATCAACCTGTTCCGGCACGGCGCGCAGCTCGGCTGGTATGTGCTCCTGCTGGCGCTGGCGCTCGCCCTGCCGCTCGGCGTCTCCAGCTTCGCCGTCGGCGAGATGACCAACCTCCTGATCTGGGCGATCGCCTGCATGGGGCTGATGGTCCTCGTCGGCCAGACCGGGCAGGCGAGCCTCGGCCACGCCGCGTTCCTCGCGGTCGGCTGCTACGCCAACGTGCTGTTGCAGGAGAAGATCGGCCTGCCGTTCATCCTGTCGTTCCCGCTGTCGGGGCTGATCGCCGGCGTTGCCGGCGCGCTGATCGCCATGCCGATGACGCGGCTGCACGGCGTCTATCTCGCCATCGGCACGCTGGCCATCGCCATCCTGACCGACGATTTCATCGTCATCGCCGCGCCGCTGACCAACGGCGTGGTGGGCCTGTTCGCGCCGGACATCAACATCTTCGGCATCAGCTTCAACCGCTACGCCAATCCCGACCGGCTCTACTATCTGGTGCTGGGCATCACGCTGCTCGTCGTGCTTCTCTACCGCAACCTGCAACGCTCGCCGCTCGGCCGCTCCTTCGCCGCGATCCGCGATTCGGAGATCTCGGCGCAGGCCATGGGCGTCAACGTCGCCCGCACCAAGGCCATCGCCTTCGGCATCTCGGCCGGCATCACCGGGCTCGGCGGGGCGCTGATGGGGCATTTCGCCGGCATCTTCAACAACGAGACGTTCAACGTCATCATCTCGATCCAGCTTCTGCTGGCCATCGTCATCGGCGGCCTCGGCACCATCCACGGCGCGTTCTTCGGCGCGGCGGTGGTGGCGCTGCTGCCGCAGGCGATCTCGATGACGCGCGACTTCCTCGGCCAGTTCCTCGGCGGCGGCTCGATCGCCATTCCCGGGTTGGAGGCGGCGGTGTTCGGCGCGATCCTGATCGGCTTCATCCTGTTCGAGCCGATGGGCATCTACGGGCGATGGGTGAAGATACGCACCTATTTCGAGCTGTTCCCCTTCTACCGAAAGGACATGTTCCGCCGCCAGAAATCCTATCTCAAGACGGAGCGGATGCGATGAGCCTGCTCGAACTCGAAAACGTCACGCTGAAGTTCGGCGGCGTCACCGCCGTCAACAAGGTATCGTTCGCGGTCGAGGAAGGCGAGGTGTTCGCGCTCGTCGGCCCGAACGGCGCCGGCAAGTCGACCATCTTCAACCTGATCTCGCGCTTCTACGATCCGTTCGAGGGCGACATCCGCTTCGACGGGGAATCGATCCTCAAGCGCCAGCCGCACGAGATCGCGAGGCTGGGCATCGCCCGCACCTTCCAGAACATCGAGCTGTTCGACCAGGCGACGGTGATGCAGAACCTGCTCGTCGGCCGCCATCGCCATCGCCGCAGCAACATGTGGACCGAGCTTCTGTTCACGCCCTTCGTGCGGCGCGAGGAACGCCGACACCGCGAGGCGATCGAGAAGGCGATCGACTTCCTCGACCTCCAGGCCTACCGCGAGAAATACATCGCCGGCCTGCCCTACGGCGTGCGCAAGGTGGTGGAGATGGGCCGGGCGCTGGCCATCGAGCCGCGCCTCCTGCTGCTCGACGAGCCGGCCTCGGGCCTCTCGGTCGAGGAGACGCAGGACGTCGCCTTCTGGGTCGAGGACATGAAGAAGCAGATGGGCATCACCGTGCTGATGGTCGAGCACGACATGCATCTCGTCGCCTCGGTCTCTGACCGGGTGCTGGCGCTGGCCGACGGCAAGATGCTGGCCATCGGCACGCCGCACGAGGTGCAGAACGACCCGCGCGTGATCGAGGCCTATATCGGCGCGACCGACGAGAACGAGAAGGTGCTGGCATGACGGCAACGGCGATGAAGGAGGGGGCGACGAAGGCGGGGGCAGCCCCCGCGGCGCAGGCGGATGTCGTTCTTTCGGTGCGCAACATCGAAAGCTATTACGGGCCGATCATGGCGATCCGCGGCGTCAGCCTCGAGGTGCGCGAAGGCCAGATCGTCAGCGTGCTCGGGGCCAACGGCGCCGGCAAGACGACGCTGATGAAGACCATTTCCGGCGTCATGGACCCGGAAAAGGGCCAGATCGTCTATCGCGGCCGCAACATCGCCGGCCAGAGCCCGGACCGGATCGTGCGCGCCGGCATCGTCCATGTGCCGGAAGGGCGCGAGGTGTTCCCGCTGCTCACCGTCGAGGAAAACCTGAAGATGGGCGCGTTCACCCGCTCGGACCCGGAGGGGGTGAGGCAGGATCAGGAGATGGTGTTCTCCTATTTCCCGATCCTCGCCGAGCGCCGCGGCCAGGCGGCCGGCACGCTCTCGGGCGGCCAGCAGCAGATGCTGGCCATCGGGCGCGGGCTGATGGCGCGGCCGAAGCTGATGCTGCTCGACGAGCCGTCGCTCGGCCTGTCGCCGCTTCTGGTCAAGGAGATATTCCAGATCATCCGCCGGCTCAACCGCGAGCAGGGCGTGACCATGATGCTGGTCGAGCAGAACGCCAAGATCGCGCTCGAGGTCGCCGATTACGGCTACGTGATGGAGCTCGGGCGCATCGTCATGGCCGATACCGCCGACAGGCTGCTACAATCGAAGGACGTGCAGCAGTTCTATCTCGGGGTTCAGACGGAGGAGGTCCAGCGCGGCCAGAAACGCTGGAAGCAGAAGAAGACATGGCGCTGATAGGGGCGCTGATAGGGGCGCTGATCGGGCCAATGACGCGCGCTTTCGGGAGGAAAGTCGAATGACCATCGCCGAAAAGATACCGCCGCAGCAGACGCTACTCGGCCATTCGTTCAACGCCGACCTGACGAAGGGCCCCTATTATTTCGACGGCTGCGACACGCTGGTGAAGCTGTTCCGCCAGCGGTGCCTCGAACTGGGCGACAAGGTCGCCCAGCGCGAGAAGGATTACGGCATCTGGCTGTCCTACACCTGGACCGATTTCTACGAGCACGCGCGGCTGATCGGCCTCGGCCTCGTCTCGCTCGGCCTCAAGCGCGGCGAGGTTGTGTCGATCCTGTCAGAAGACAACAAGCAATGGATCTACACCGATCTCGGCGTGCAGTCGGTCGGCGGCATCGCCTCGGGCGTCTACACGACCGACTCGGCCGCCCAGCTCAAATATCTCGTCAACGATTCCGACAGCCGGTTCCTGTTCGTCGAGAATGACGAGCAGCTCGACAAGTTCCTGTCGGTCCGCCACGAGATGCCGGGCCTTGCCAAGGTCATCGTCTACGACCGCGACGGGCTGCACGATTTCGCCGACGACCAAGTCATCTTCCTCGACGATCTCTACGCGCTCGGCCGCGCGGCCCTGAAGGAGAACCCGAACCGCTTCGACGAGGAGATCGCCAAATCCACGCCGGAGGAGGTTGCGATCCTCGTCTATACGTCGGGCACTACCGGCCCGCCCAAGGGCGCGATGATCACCCACAGGAACGTCATCGCCTCGGTCATCGGCGCGGCGCTGACGCTGCCCGTCGGGCCCGACGACGAGCAGGTGTGCTTCCTGCCGCTGTGCCACATCCTCGAGCGGCTGCTGACCGTGTTCCTGCCCATCGGCATGAAGTCGACTGTCAATTTCGCCGAGAGCCCGGAAACGGTGTTCGACAATGTGCGCGAGGTCTCCCCGCACGTCTTCACCGCCGTGCCGCGCGTGTGGGAGAAGATCTACAGCCGCGTCACCATCATGGCGAGCGAGGCGACACCGCTCGGCCGATGGGCCTTCGCGCAGGCGGTCAAGGCCGGCATGAAGCGGGTCAGGGCGCTGGACGCGGGCAGGCCGGTGCCACTCGGCACGCGCCTTTCCTACGGGTTCTGGGACTTCGTGCTGCTGCGCAACCTGAGGCGCATGCTCGGCTTCGACCGGCTGCGGCGCGGAACCTCGGGCGCGGCGCCGATCTCGCCGGACCTGCTGCGCTGGTTCAAGGCGGTGGGCATCGTCGTGCTCGAAGGCTACGGCATGACCGAGAGCTCGGGCGTCATCTCCGTCAACAACCTCGAGCGCGACAGGACCGGCACGGTCGGCCCGATCGTGCCGGGCGGCGAGGTGCGCATCGCCGCCGACGGCGAGATCCAGTATCGCGGCCCCAACGTCTTCCACGGCTACTGGAACAAGCCGGACAAGACCGCCGAGACGGTGACGGAGGACGGCTGGCTGAAGACCGGCGACGTCGGCCGGGTCGAGGACGGGTTCCTCACCATCACCGGCCGCGTCAAGGACATCATCATCACCGCCGGCGGCAAGAACATCACCCCGGCCGAGATCGAGAACCGGCTGAAGTTCAGCCCCTACATCTCGGACGCGGTGGTGATCGGCGACAAGCGCAAGTTCCTCACCTGCCTCGTCATGATCGACCAGGAGAACGTCGAGAAGTTCGCGCAGGACAGGAAAGTGCCGTTCAATGACTTCCGCTCGCTCTGCGCGGCGCAGGAGGTGCGCGACCTGATCGCCGGCGTGGTGGAGGAGACGAACCGCGAATTCGCCAGGGTGGAGCAGATCAAGGATTTTCGCTTGATCGACGTGCTGCTGACAGCCGAAGATGATGAACTGACAGCCACCATGAAGCTGAAACGCAGCTTCGTGGAGAAGAAGCACAAGCGTCTGATCGACGAGATGTACGGCTAGGCAAGAAAAAAGCCTCGCCGTAAGGGACCAGGGAAACAACCAGGAGGAATGAAATGAAGAATGCAGTCACGAAATCCATTCTCGCCGCCGCTTTCGCGATGGGCATGGCCTCGGCCGCGCAGGCGACGCAGGGCGTCTCCGACACCGAGATCGTCATCGGCTCGAACGGCGACCTGTCCGGCATCTTCGCCGCGTTCAACGTCGGCGCGATCAAGGCCGCGCAGCAGCTCTTCGACGAGGTCAATGCCAAGGGCGGCATCCACGGCCGCAAGATCCGCCTCGTGGTCGAGGATCACGGCTACCAGGTGCCCAAGGCGGTGCAGAACTTCAACAAGCTGATCAACTCCGATCAGGTCTTCGCGATGATCCTGAACCTCGGCACGCCGCACAACCTCGCCGGCTTCCCGCTGATGGAGGCCAAGCAGGTGGCGAACGTCTCGCCGCTGACGGCGGCGCGCCAGATGCTCGAAGGCGACATCTCCTACAAGTACACCGGCTTCTCCTCCTACTACGACCAGATCCGCGCCGCGGTGTCGATGCTGGCCGAGCAGAACGACGCCAAGGAAGTGTGCGCGATGTACATCCCCTCCGACTTCGGCCTCGAAGTCCATGAGGGCGCCAAGGACCAGGCCGAGAAGCTCGGCCTCACCTATGCCGCGGAGACCACCCACAAGCCGGACGAGCAGGACTTCGTCGGCTCGATCCAGAAGCTGCGCGAAGCCGGCTGCGACATCGTCGCCACCGGCCTCGGCGTGCGCCAGACCATCGTCGCCTACGGCACGGCCAAGAAGCTCGGCTGGACCGACGTCGCCTTCGTCGGCTCGTCGGCAGGCATGAACACCGCCGTCGCCAAGGTGCCGGAAGGCGTGACCGAGGGCTACTACGCCGCCGCCGGCTGGTCGGATTTCGAGAACCGCCTCGACAATCCGGAAGTCAAGGCGTGGGCCGAGGCCTATCAGGCGGCGCATGGCGAGCCGGTCGGCACGGCCGCCCAGCTCGGCTACGGCGCGGCGCGGGCCGTGGTGCAGGCGCTCGAGGCCGCCGGCCCCGAGCTGACGGCCGAGAGCTTCCGCACCGGCATGGAGAGCGTGAAGTACCATGACGCCATCAACGACGTCGACATCGACTACGGACCGGACCATCAGGGCGGCAACCTGATCGTCGTCTCCAAGATCGAGGGCGGCAAGTGGGTCGAGGTCGGCCGCCTCGACGAGTCGGAAGTCAAGTAATCCGGCCTCAGCCGGGCATGGGCCGCGCGGGAAACCGCGCGGCCTTCTTCTTGCGATCAGGCGGCTTCGGCTATCGGCTCCGGTTTGTCCCGCAGCAGGAAGACCATCAGGCCGGCTCCGGCCGCCAGCGCGGCCGAAATCATCCAGACCCGGTCATATTGCATCGTCAGATCGAAGATGTAGCCGCCGGACCAGGCGCCCAGGGCCGCGCCGAGCGCGTGGCCGGCCGAGATCAGCCCCATGGCAAGACCCATGACGCGCAACCCGATATGGCTGGCGACGAGGCTTGCGGTCACCGGGACGGTCGCATAGTCCACCGCGCCGAACGCGACCGCGAAGACGACCAGCATTTCATAGCTGGCCCCGATATTCATGAGGATGAGGAACGTCGCACCCCGAAGGACGTAGATCGAGCCGAGCAGAACGACCCTGTTCATCCGGTCGGTGAGCCAGCCGGCCCCGATCATGCCGAGCATGTTGACGGCCGAGAGGGCGCCGTAGGCGGCGGCGCTCGGGACCGGGCCGAAACCGCAGAACGCGGCATAGGGCATCAAATGCGTTTCGATCACCCCGGCGGTCGTGTAGCCGCAGAGCAGGAAGCTCCAGAACAGGATGTGGAACGCCGGTTTTCTGACGATCGTGCCGAGATCGGCCTTCAGCGTCGAAGGAGCCGAAGGCGATGCGGCTCGAGCCTCGCCCCTGTCCCTTGCCGCCAGCGTCCACCATAGGAGCGGGATCAGGGCGAGGCAGGCGAGCCCCATGGCCAGGAAGCTCCAGCGCCAGCTGAATGTCGCGAGGACCGCCGCGACCAGGGGCACGATGAGGAACTGACCGCCGGTCGAGCCGGATGTGGCGATGCCGGTCGCAAGCCCGCGGTTCTTGTCGAACAGCCTCGCGATCGCCGTCGAAACCACATGCGCCGCCACGATCCCGAAGCCGATCGCGGCGAGGCCGCTGAAGCCGAGAACGAAGACAATGGCGTTGCTCGTGCCGGCAACGATCAGGCATCCGACGCCGACGAACCCCAGTCCGAGCGCAAGCGTTGCCCGGACGCCGTGCCGGTCGACCAGCCGGCCCGCGAAGGGTGCGACCGCCGCCATGACCAGCAGCGCCATCGCGGCCGAGCCGGATATGAAGCTGCGTGACCATCCAAGCTCCTGCGACCAGATTGGCATGACCAGCCCGAGGGTAGCGCGGGCCGAAAAGGCCAGCGCCAGCGCCAGAAAGCCGAAGCCGACTACGGACCATTGCAGGATTGCGGGCGGCGAACGCTTCATGGGATCCTCCTGACTATCTCGGAGGAAAAATCCGCGAGCGCGGCGGCTTCGGCAAACGATGGTTTTGCCGCCCGTGTTTAGCTGTGCTAAACACAGACATGGCCGTTCCCTTGTCCTTGCTGGAAACCTTCGTTGCCGTCGCCCGCGCCGGACGGATGCGCCAGGCCGCCGATGCCATGTCGCTGACACCGGGCGCGATCAGCCAGCGCGTGCGGGAGCTGGAAGAACTGGCGGGGCATCGCCTGTTCGACCGAACGCCGGCAGGCGTGACGTTGAGCGCGGCCGGGCAGTCCCTGTTCGCGGCTCTGGACGAGCCATTCCGCCGGATAGACGACGCAAGGCGCGAGCTGGAGCGCCCGTCGGCCCGCCGCATCAGGGTCAGCACGATGGCGTCCTTCGCCTCCAACTGGCTGGTGCCGCGCTTGTCGCGCTTCTCGAAGCGCCATCCCGAGATCGACATCGAGCTGGAAACGGACAGCCGGCTTGTCGATTTGAGGCGCGAGCCGGTGGATATGGCGATCCGGCACGGGCTTGGAACCTATGCCGGGCTGGTCGCCGTACCGCTTGTCGCCCCGGAGCTGGTCGTCGTCGCCAGCCCTTCCTTGCTTGATGGGCGCGCGCCGATCCGGACGCCGGCCTACTGCCTCGCATTTCCTCTGCTGCACGACATGGAGCGGGCCGACTGGCGGCTCTGGTTCGAGGCGCATGGCGTGCAGGCCCCTGCCCATCTCGAAGGCCTGTCGTTCTCCGAGGACCATCTGACGGTGAAGGCGGCCGTTGCGGGGCACGGACTGGCGCTCGTGCGGGATACCTATGCGGACGACGATTTACGCGCCGGCCGGCTCGTGAGGGCGATTTACGTCCGATGGCCGACGCGCTTCGCCTATTACGCCGTGAGCACGGCGCAGGCGTTGCAGCGGCCGGCGGTGATGCGCTTCCGGGAGTGGCTGGTCGAGGAAGCCGCCAGCGCGCCGGACAACTCCTGAATCGCCGGGGCTGCGCGGGAAACCGCGCGGCCTTTTCTTTTTCCGCCGTCAGGCGGCATCCGCGCGCCGGCGGTAGACGTCGGGGCTGTGCCCGGTCTCCATCCGGAACATGTAGATGAAGGCCGAGGTCGAGGCGTAGCCGAGCTCGAAGGCGATGTCGGTGACGCTCATGCCGGTCTCCAAGAGCTCGATGCCGCGGAACAGGCGCAGGCGCCGGCGCCAGGCGCGCAGCGTCATCCCCGTCTCGTCGCGGAAGCGGCGCGCCAGCGTGCGCTCCGACATGCCGAGCCGGCGGCTCCAGCGCGCCATCGGCAGCGGATCGTCGGGCTGCGCGTCGAGCGCCTCGCACAGCCTCGTCAGCGCCGGGCTTTCCGGCCAGGGCAGGGCAGCAGTGAGCGGCCGCGCCCGGCGCAGCTGGGCGAGGATGAGGTTGTGCACCTGCTGGCGATAGGCGGCGTCGGCGTCGTCCGTTTCGAGCGCGTCGGCCTCGACGATCAGCGCCCGCAGCAGGGGCGGGACGGCGAACACCATGTGCTCGCTCGCCAGCGCCAGCGCCGGGTCGTTGGCGATGTAGAGGCTGTGGAACCCGGCGCCGAGACGCGTGCCTGTGCCGTGCAGCGTGCCGGCCGGCACCCATGCCGCCTGCTCGGGCGAGATGACGTAGCGCCGGTTCGCGACCGAGACCGTGACGACGCCGGAAACGGCATAGGCGAGCTGGTGCCAGTCGTGGCGGTGGAGCGGGAAATAGTGGCGCGGCGGCAGGCGCTGGGCGCGGACCCTGATCGGGTCCGGCGCGGGATGGTCGCGCGGCACGTCGAGCTCCGTCCATCGCGCGGCGTCGGGCGGGGAATGTCTGTTCATCGACAGATTTTGTCATGGCGTCGAAAGCCTGTCGAGCCGGCTTCGGCTAGTAGAGGATAGCGAGCAGGCCTCCCGCGTCCGCCGCCGAAACGCTGGATGCGGGAGCCGTTTCGACGCTGGCGCGCATGCGGAGACGATCCATGACCGAGGGCACGACGCAGACCTCTTCCCGCTCCTCGCCGTTCGCGCCGCGCCATCCGTGGCAGGTGCTGTGCGCGGGGATCGCCTCGCTGGTGCTCACGGTCGGGCTCGCCCGCTTCGCCTACACGCCGCTCCTGCCGCTGATGCAGGCGCAGGCCGGGCTGAGCGAGTCCATGGGCGGCTGGCTGGCGACGCTGAACTATGCCGGATACATGACCGGGGCGCTGATCGCCTCGGCGGCGTCGCGGCCGGCGCTGCGTCTCAGGCTCTATCGCCTCGGCCTGCTGGCCGGACTGATCGGCACAGGCGGAATGGGCCTGACCTCCGATCCGGTGCTGTGGATGGTGCTGCGCTTCATCGCCGGGGCGAGCGCCGCGGCGGGGCTGCTGCTCGCCTCGGGCATGGTGCTCGGCTGGCTGGTGGCGCATGGCAGGCGGCCGGAGCTCGGCCTCCACTTTTCCGGCATCGGCACCGGCATCGTCGTGTCGGGCGTGCTGGTGGCGCTGATGACGCCCGCCTTCGACTGGGCGCAGCAATGGCAGGTCATGGGCGCGGTCGGGCTGGCGCTGCTCGTTCCGGCCTTCCTGTGGATGCCGGCGCCGCAGCCGCCCGCGGCGACCGCTCCCGCGGCCGCCGCGCCCTCGCGGCCGAGCCTTTCGATGTGGCTGCTGATCGCCTCCTATTTCTTCGCCGGCATCGGCTTCGTCATCACCGCCACCTTCCTCGTCGCCGCGACCGAGAAGCAGCCGGCGCTCGTAGGGACGGGGTTCCTCGTCTGGATCGTGGTCGGCCTGACCTCCATTCCCGCCACCTTCGCCTGGGACCGCATCGCGCGGCGCATCGGCGAGGTGCCCGCGATGATCGTCGCCTATGTCCTGCAAGGCCTGTCCAGCCTGCTGCCGGTGATGAGCGCGCATCTGTGGGCGGCGCTCGGCGGGGCGGTGCTGTTCGGGGTCACCTTCATCGGCATCGTCTCGCTGATGCTGACGCTGGTCGGCAAGCGCAACAGCGCCAATCCCTCGCAGGCGATGGCAAGGCTGACGCTCTCCTACGGCGTCGCCCAGATCGTCGCGCCGGCCCTCGTCGGCACCGTGGCGGAGAAGACGGGCAACTACGACGCCGGCCTGTGGCTGGCGGCGCTGGCGATGTTCGCCGGCGCGGCCGTGCTTGCCGCCTATATCCCGGTCGAGCGCCGTCGGGCGGCAACGCGATGAGCGGGCGTCCTTGCGCTTATTCCGCCGGCTGCGCGGCAGCGGCTTCCCTGGCGCTCGCCTCCTCCAGCTCGCGGTGGAGGCGCTTTTCCTCCTCGACCTTCGGCGTGACGAAGCGGCCGAGCAGCAGATAGGCGACCGGCGTCAGGTAGAGCGTCGAGATGGTCGACAGGCCGAGCCCGCCGACGATGACCCAGCCCAGCGCAATGCGCGCCTCGGCGCCCGCGCCGCTCGCCAGCACCAGCGGCAGGCCGCCGACGATGGTGCACAGCATGGTCATCACCACCGGCCGCAGCCGGATGTTGGCCGCTTCCTCGATCGCCTCGTGCAGCTTCATGCCCCGGTCGCGCAGCTGGTTGGCGAACTCGACGATCAGGATGCCGTTCTTGGCCATGATGCCGACGAGCAGGACGAGGCCGATCTGGCTGTAGACGTTGAGGCTGGTGCCGGTCAGCAGCAGTGCGAACACGGCGCAGGCGAGGCCGAGCGGCACGGTGGCCATGATGATGGTGGCCGAGACGAAGCTCTCGAACTGGGCGGCCAGCACCAGGAGGATGATGACGATGGCGAAGCCGAAGACGACGGTCATGCCGCCGGAGGTTTCCTGCAGTGTCGCCGCCTCGGCCAGCGGCACGATGCGGCTGCCGGCCGGCATGTGCGGCGCGGCAACCTCCTGAACGACCTCGTAGGCCTCGCCGAGGGCGAAATTGCCGACGAGCTCGGTGGTGATGGCGACGGACCGCTGCTGCTGCTCGCGGGCGAGCGAGGGCGCGACGGCCTGCTCGCTCAGGATCGCGATGGTCGACATCGGCACGAAGCGGCCGTCCCGCGCCTTGATGAAGATGTTCTCGAGGTCGGTCGGGTCGTTGATCGGATGCGTGGCCGACAGGAGCTTCACGTCGTAGGAGCGGTCCTCGATGAAGACCGATCCGATCTCGCGGCCGTCGAGCATCGCCTGGATCGTCTCCGACAGGCCGGCGATGTTGACGCCGAGGTCGGAGGCGCGCTCGCGGTCGATGCGCACGGAAAGCTGCGGCTGGGTCGTCTCCTGCGTCAGGCGCGCGTTGCGGAAGCGGCTGTCCTTCTCGAGGTCGGCGACGGTGGCCTGCGCCGCCTGCGTCAGCTGGGCGTAGGAATTGCCGACGATGGCGAACTGCAGGCCCGAGCCCGCGCCGCGGATGCCGAGGCTGTTGGGCTGGAATGCGAAGGCGCGCACGCCCGGCACGGCCTCGACGCGGCTCGTCACGTCGGCGAGGATTTCCTGCTGGGTGCGGCTGCGCTGGTCCCACGGCGCCAGCGACAGCACCATGAAGCCGCTGTTCTGCGAGCCGCCCGAGCCGGCGATGGCGAAGACGGAGGCGATCTCGCCGGAATCGCGCAGCGGCCGGATCAGGTCCTCGAGGCCGCGCATCTGCTGGGCGAGATAGTCTAGCGACACGCCCTGCGGCGCGCTGATGCGCAGGAAGGCGGCGGAGCGGTCCTCCTGCGGGGTCAGCTCGGAGCGGATGGTGGGGAACAGCACCACAGCCAGCGCCGAGAACATCGCGGCGATGAGGACGACGACGAGCGGCGCGTTGAGCGCGACGTGCAGCGTGCGGCGGTAAAGGGTGGCCAGCAGCCCGCCGATCCGGCCGAGGATGCCGGAGGAATGCTCGTGATGGCGGCCGGTCATCAGCCGCGAAGCCATCATCGGGCAGAGCGACAGCGCGACGACCGCCGAGAGGAACACGGCGATGGCCAGCACGAAGCCGAACTCGCGGAACAGGCCGCCCGTCTGCCCCGGCAGGAAGGACAGCGGGATGAAGACGGCGATCAGCGTCGCGGTGGTGGCGACGACGGCGAAGAACACCTCCTTGGTGCCGAGAACCGCGGCCGCGCGAGGACCCATGCCCTCATTGCGGCGGCGCACGATGTTCTCCAGCACGACGATGGCGTCGTCGACGACGAGGCCGGTGGCCAGCACGAAGGCGAGGAGGGTGAGGATGTTGATCGAGAAGCCGGCGAGGTAGATCGCCGCGACCGAGCCGATCAACGCTACCGGCAGGGCAAGGCCCGGAATGATGGTGGCACGCACGTCGAGCAGGAACAGGAATATGATCAGGAGGACCACGGTGACCGAGATGCCGAGCGCGATCTCGACCTCGTGGATGGCGCCGTTGATGAACACGGCCTCGTCGCCGGTGACGAAGATGTCGAGCCCTTCCGGCAGGGTCGGGCGGATGCGTTCGACCGCCTCGTGCACGCCTTGCGAGATCTGCAGCGTGTTGGACTGGGCCTGGCGCAGTACGCCCATGCCGATGCCGGTGTTGCCGTTGGCGCGCAGCTGGGATTCGCCGGTGTCGCCGCCGAGGGTGACGGTGGCGAAGTCGCCCAGCCGGTTGGTGCCGTTGATGATGATGGCCTCGAACTGGTCGGGCGTCGTCACCGGCGCGGCGGCGCGCACGATCAGATCCTGGTTGTTGCTGGTCAGCGAGCCGGCCGGCGTGTCGAGCGCGACGGTGTCGAGCGCGTTGCGCACGTCGGCGACGGTGAGGCCGAGGCTCGCCAGCCGCGACTGGTCGATGTCGACGCGGAAAATCTTGTCGCGGTCGCCATAGAGCTGCACCTCGGCGACGCCGTCGATGGATGCGAGCGTGTCGATGATCTGGTCCTCGACGAGGACTGTCATGTCGTGGACGCTCATGGTCTCGGAGGTGATTGCGAGCCGCACCACCGCTTGCGAATCGGAATCCGCCTTGACGATCTGCGGCAGCTCGGCGTCGTCGGGCAGGTCCCTCTGGATGCGGCCGACCGCGTCGCGCATGTCGGAGGCCGCCGTGTTGAGGTCGACACCGTCGCGGAACTCGACGGTGACGCGGCTGCGGCCGAAGGACGAGGACGAGGAGATCGACTTGACGCCGGCGACGCGCGCCGCCGCGCCCTCGACGACGGCCGTTATCTCGCGGTCGATCGATTCGGCCGACGCGCCCGTGAAGGTGGTGGTGATGGTGATGACCGGACGGTCGACGTCCGGCAGCTCGCGGATCTCGATGCCGAAGAAGGCGGCGAGGCCGGCGACCGCGATCAGCACGTTGAGGACGAGCGCCAGAACCGGCCGGCGCACGAACAGCGCGGTCAATCCGGTTTCGGTGGCGGAGATGCTGGGGGGCTGGCTCATCGCGTCGTTTCCCGTTCCGTTCAGGAGCCGGTGACGGCGGCTGTCGGCACGCCGCCGGCCACGGGGTTGAGGATGCGCACGGGCGCGCCCTCGCGCACCGCATGGATGCCCTCGGTGACGACCGCGGCGCCGGCTTCCAGATCGCCGGCGACCAGCACGGTGTCGGTGTTGCGCTGGATGATGCGCACGGGGACCCGGCGCGCGAGCCCGTCCTCGATCAGCCACACGAAGGCGCCTTCCGCGCCCCACTGGACCGCGAGCGGATTGACGGCGGGGTAGGTGTCGCCGGGGAAGCTCATCCCGATCTGGAACGACATGCCGGCACGCAGCGCGTCGGACGAGTTGTCGATGCTGGCCTGGATCTGCAGTGTGCGGCTCTGGGAATCGATGCGGCTGTCGACGGCGCTGACGACGCCGCGGAAGCCGTCGTCGGGCCGCGCCACGGAGGCGGCCGAGACGGGTTGGCCGACCGAGACCATGCCGGCGAAACGCTCGGGCACCCAGAAATCGACGACGATGCGCGAGCGGTCGTCGATGGTGGCGATGACGCTCTGCTGGGTCATGTGGTTGCCGACCGTGACCGGGATGATGCCGACGATGCCGGAAATCGGCGCGCGGATCGAACGCCGCTCCAGCGTCAGCTCGGCGTCCCGCACGGCAAGGCGCGCGTTGGAGACGGCAAGCTCTGCCTCGGTCTGCTGCACGGCGGTGACGGTGTTGGAGGCGCGCAGCGCCTTCACCCGCTCCAGCCGGGCGTTGGCGTCCTCGAGCGCGATGCGGGCGCGGTCGAGGGCGATTTCCTCGGCGTCGGAATCGAGCCGGGCGATGGCCTCGCCGGCGCCGACGCGACTGCCGGATTCGACGAGGATCTCCGTCAGCCGGCCGGAGGAGAACGGCATCACCGAGACCGAGTTCAGCGCCCGGCCGGTGCCGATGGCGACCAGACGGTCGTTGATCGTCGCCGTGCCGATGACGGCGGTGACCACGGCGGGCACCTGCTGCCCGCCCGGGCCGTCACCCTGCGGCCCGCCTGCCTCGCCGGTTCCGGTGCGCTCCGGCGCGATCCATTCCAGCCCGTAGCGGGCGAGGATGTCGGGTGCGCCGGTGTAGAACCGCGCCCACAGCACCGCCGCGGCCACGACGACGACCAGCGAGACGAGCAATTGCTTCCACAGAGACATCCATTACTCCGCATCAAGGGCGGCTGAGCCGGCGTTCGACAGGTTCGAGCAGCCGGAAAGCGAGCCTGTAAGAGCCGCTCGCCTCATGCGCGCAGGCGTCCCTTTCACGTTACTATGCCAAGTGCCGCCGGGGGATAAAGCGGTTTACGCATTAAATATCGGTAATTTGATCGCCGTTCGGGCGGGTTTGCGATGCGCCGGCGTCATGTCCGTCATGCAACAAGCCGCTCGATTCCGGCCCGTTCTGTCTGTAAAACACCTCCCGGCCTGGCCCCTATCGGGGTCCCGGCTGGCCCGTTGCGCGGACGGATGCGGATGCGCAGACGATAGGCGATCAACACAAGAAGCTCCGGACCCCAGGCCGGAGCCAAGGGGAAACAAAGTGGCAGGCACGATTTCGTTCGATGATCTGAAGAAGAGGGTCGGGGCCGGGGAGATCGACACGATCCTCGTCGGCGGCGTCGACATGCAGGGCCGGCTGATCGGCAAGCGCTTCCTGGCGAAGTTCTTCGTCGAATCCGCCTATGGCGAGACGCACGGCTGCAACTATCTTCTCGCGGACGACATCGATATGGAGCCGGTGCCGGGCTACAAGGCGGCGAGCTGGTCCAAGGGCTACGGCGACTTCGTCATGAAGCCCGACCTTTCCACCATCCGCCTGACGCCGTGGCTGGAAAAGACGGCGCTGGTGCTGTGCGACATCCAGGACCATCACACGCATCAGGACCTGCCGCATTCGCCGCGCGGCATCCTCAAGAAGCAGCTCGCCCGGCTGACCGAGCACGGCTACCTCGCCTATTTCGCCTCCGAGCTCGAATTCTACCTGTTCGACGAGACCTACGCCACGGCGCGCGCCAAGCACTGGCAGGGGCTCGACACGGCTTCGCCCTATATCGAGGACTACCTGATCGGCCTGACCTCGAAGGAGGAAGGCGTGATGCGCCGGATGCGCAACGAGATGGAGGCGGCCGGCATTCCCATCGAGAACTCCAAGGGCGAGTGGGGGCCGGGGCAGGAAGAGATCAACGTGCGCTACGCCGAGGCGATGGAAATGGCCGACCGGCACGTCGTGCTGAAGGACGGGGCCAAGCACATCGCCTATTCCGAGGGCAAGGCCATCACCTTCATGGCCAAGTACGATTACGGCCTCGCCGGCTCGTCGAGCCACATCCACAATTCGCTGTGGAGCGCCGACGGCAAGAAATCCCTGTTCTTCGACCCCAAGGCCGAATACACGATGACGCCGTTGATGCGCGCGTGGGTGGCGGGGCAGCTCAAATACGCCCGCGACTTCACCTGGTTCCTGTGCCCCTACATCAACTCCTACAAGCGGTTCCAGGCCGGCACCTTCGCGCCGACCAAGACCGCGTGGAGCCTCGACAACCGCACGGCGGGCTTTCGCCTGTGCGGCGAGGGGACGAAGGGCATCCGCATCGAATGCCGCATCGGCGGCGCGGATTTGAACCCCTATCTCGCCTTCGCGGCGCTGATCGCGGCCGGGCTCGCCGGCATCGACGAGAAGCTGGAACTGGCGAAGCCCTTCGAGGGCGACGCCTACCAGGCCGCGCGCCTGACCGAGATTCCGAAGACGCTGCGCGAGGCCATCGACGCGATGGCGAAGTCGAAGATGCTGAAGGCGGCGCTGGGCGAGGAGGTGATCGAGCACTACCTGCACACCGCCCGCTGGGAGCAGATGGAATACGACCGCCGCATCACCGACTGGGAGCTGCATCGCGGCTTCGAACGCTACTGATAATCCAAAAAAGCAATTCCAGGAAAAGTGTGAAGCGGTTTTCCGTCCGGAATTGCGTCGAAGAAAAAGAGGCTCTCATGACCGAAACGGTCAAGCTGAAATCCCCTATTGACGGCTCGATCTATGCCGAGCGGCCGACCGCCACCGAGGCGGAAATCGCGGCGGCGCTCGCCCGCGCCCGCGCGGCGCAGGCTGAGTGGGCGAACGTCTCCATCGGCGAACGCTCGAAATACCTGCTCGCCTTCCTCGAGGCCTTGCTGGCCATGAACGACGAGATCGTGCCGGAGATCGCCTGGCAGATGGGCCGCCCGGTGCGCTACGGCGGCGAGAAGGGCGGCGTCGAGGAGCGCACCCGCTACATGGTGGCGCTGGCCGAGAAGGCGCTGGCGCCGTACGTCCCCGAGGATCGCCCCGGCTTCCGCCGGTACCTCAAGCGCGCGCCGCTCGGCATCGTGATGACCATCGCGCCGTGGAACTATCCCTATCTCACCACGGTCAATTCGGTCGTGCCGGCGCTGATGGCGGGCAATGCGGTGATCCTCAAGCACGCGGCGCAGACGCTGCTGGTCGGCGAGCGTTTCCAGAAGGCGTTCGACGCTGCCGGGCTGCCGAAGGGCCTGTTCCAGAACGTCGTCCTCTCCCATGGCCAGACCGAGAAGCTGCTCGGCTCCGGCGAGATCGACCATTGCAACTTCACCGGCTCGGTCGCCGGCGGGCGCGCCATCGAGAAGGCTGCGGCCGGCACCTTCATGACGTTGGGGCTGGAGCTCGGCGGCAAGGACCCGGCCTATGTGCTGCCGGACGCCAAGCTCGACCACGCCATCGCCAATCTGGTCGACGGCGCGTTCTACAACACCGGCCAGTGCTGCTGCGGCATCGAGCGTGTCTACGTCCACGAGAAGGTCTACGACCAGTTCGTCGAGGGCTTCATCGCCGAGACGAAAAACTATGTCGTCGGCAACCCGCTCGATGCGGCGACGACCATGGGCCCGATGGCGCAGGCGCGCTTCGCCGACTTCATCCGCGAGCAGAAGGCCGAGGCCCTGCGCAAGGGCGCCGTCGCCCGTATCGGCATGAAGGTGGAGGGCGACGCGGCCGGCTCGCCCTATCTCGCGCCCGAGGTGCTGACGGGCGTCAACCACCAGATGAGCGTGATGCGCGAGGAGAGCTTCGGCCCGATCGTCGGCATCATGAAGGTGCGCGACGACGAGGAGGCGGTCCAGCTGATGAACGACAGCCCCTACGGCCTCACCGCCTCTGTGTGGACCACCGACATCGAGCATGCGGCGGCCATCGGCGACCGGATCGAGACCGGCACCGTGTTCATGAACCGCTGCGACTATGTCGATCCCGGCCTCGTCTGGACCGGCGTCAAGGACACGGGCAAGGGCGGGGCGATGGGCCTCGTCGGCTACGAGAACCTGACGCGGCCGAAGAGCTACCACCTGCGCGAAGCGATCTGATCTCTCAGAAAGACCACGAACACATCATGACCAACCTCGTCTCGAAATGGAACTACCCCACCACCGTCCGCTTCGGCGCCGGCCGTATCAGGGAGCTGCCCGAGGTGCTGAAGGAGGTGGGCATCAAGAACCCGCTCTTCGTCACCGATCCGGGGCTGGCGAAGCTGCCGGTGACGGCCTCGACGCTGAAGCTGCTCACCGACGCCGGCATCCCCCACGGTGTCTTCTCCGACGTCAAGCCCAACCCGGTGGAATCGAACCTTTATGCCGGCATCGAGGTCTACAAGGCGGGCGGCCATGACGGCGTCGTCGCCTTCGGCGGCGGCTCGGCGCTCGACCTCGGCAAGCTGATCGCCTTCCAGGCGCATCAGGCGCGCCCGGTCTGGGATTTCGAGGACATCGGCGACTGGTGGACGCGCGCCGACGCCTCGAAGATCGCGCCCATCGTCGCGGTGCCGACGACGGCCGGCACCGGCTCCGAGGTCGGCCGCGCCGGCGTGCTGACGCATGAGGCGAGCCACACCAAGAAGGTGATCTTCCACCCGAAGATGATGCCGGCCATCGTCATCGCCGACGCCGAGCTGACGGCCGGCATGCCGGCCTTCATCACCGCCGGCACCGGCATGGACGCGCTCGCCCACTGCCTCGAGGCCTATTGCGCGCCCGGCTACCACCCGATGGCCGACGGCATCGCGCTGGAGGGCATGCGGCTTTCCTTCGAGAACCTGCCGAAGGCGTTCGCCAACGGCGCGGACCTCGAGGCCCGCGCGCACATGATGTCGGCCGCGGCCATGGGCGCGACCGCGTTCCAGAAGGGGCTCGGCGCGATCCATTCGCTGTCGCACCCGATCGGCGCGCTCTACGACACGCATCACGGCATGACCAACGCCGTGTTCATGCCCTATGTGCTGGCCTTCAACCGGCCGGCCATCGAGGCGCGGATCGCCCGCGCCGCCGCCTATCTCGGGATCGAGGGCGGCTTCGACGGCTTCGCCGGGGCGGTGCTTGCGCTGCGCAAGGGGCTGAACGTGCCGCACACGCTGCCCGAGTTCATCAAGGACTTCGCCCCGGACGCCGCGCGCAAGGACCTGATCGCCGAGATGGCCATCGTCGACCCGACCGCCGGCGGCAATCCGGTCAAGCTGACCAAGGACGCGGCGCTGTCGCTTCTCGACGCGGCGATCGCCGGCAAGCTCTGAGCGGGCCCTTCGGCAAGCCTTCCTGCGGCCCGCTTCCCTCGGGGGAGCGGGCCGCATGTCTTTTGTGGGGATAATTTTCCCGGCGACGGGTCTTCATATTTCGTTAACTATCCCCATATAGGCTGCAAGTAGATCGCTTCCATCTCTGACCACGGATGTACTGGCAGGATGTCGAGGCGGCAGAGGAAGGTCGGGCCGTGCCCGGCCTTTTTCGTTTCAGCGCCCTGAATTTCCGCGCCGCCTGCTTCATCGTCCGTCGCCAGCCGTAAGGCGGCTAGGGCGTGTCTCATCTCATCCGCTCCGCAGGAGCGCGATCTTTGACCGCCTGCGCCGCCCCTCATCCGCCCTTCGGGCACCTTCTCCCCGTGAACGGGGAGAAGGAATGCCGGCCGCAATCCCAAAGGTCTTCTTGGCACGCATGCGATTGGCGAAAGCAAGGGCGGCAGCTTTCTTCTCCCCGTTCACGGGGAGAAGGTGGCGGCAGCCGGATGAGGGGTAGCGCCGGCGGCGCAGATGATGCACATAAGGCACGACACGCGATGACGCGCCTACCCTCGTTCCGCTCTCGCCGAGTGGAGAGGGCGCTCCTTCGATTCTCCCGGCACGTCTCCCCCGATCCCGCCGCCGCCGGGCGGGGTCGGCATTTTTGCCCTTGTCAAATGTTATACTATTACATAGTAACGATATAACGTAATTCCCAACGGGCTTTCTTTCCAGGAGGATCTCATGCCGTCACGCGTCGCGTCGAGAACGGGCGTCGCCATTCTGCTGGCCTCGGTTTCGATGCCGGCCAGCGCCCTTGCCCAGTCGCCCGGACACGACGCCACCGTGCTCGCGCCCATCGTCGTCACCGCGACCGCCGGCGAGCGTTTCCTTCAGGATGCGCCCGCCAGCGTCACCGTCGTGACCGGCGAGGAGCTGCGCGAGCGGCCGGTGCGCGATCTCGCCAGCGCCATCGAGGGCACGCCGGGCGTCCAGTTGACGGGCATCGGCCTCGGGCGGCGCGGCATCTCCATCCGCGGTATGCAGCCCGACCACAGCCTGGTGCTGGTCGACGGCATGCGCGTCAGCAATTCGGCCTCGGCCATCGCCCATTCCGACTACGAGCTCGGCTGGGTGCCGGCCGAAGCCATCGAGCGCATCGAGGTGGTGCGCGGGCCGATGTCCTCGCTCTACGGCTCGGAGGCGCTGGGCGGCGTCGTCAACATCATCACCCGGCGGGCGACCGACGCATGGCGCGGCTCGTTCTCGGCCTCCGGGCTGCTGACGCAGCACGGCCTCGGCGGCAACGGCTACAGTTTTTCCGGCTATGCCGGCGGCCCGCTGATCCCCGGCGTGCTGGGCCTCAATGTCTGGGGCGCGTTCAAGGGGCGCAGCGAGCTCGCCTCGCCGCAGGAGCCGCGCGTCTCGTCCGCGGGCGAGGAGAGGACGTTCATCGGCAACGCCACGCTGACCTGGACGCCGGACGAGCGCCGGCGCATCGACCTCTCCTACGGGGTCGGCTTCGAGGACCGCTGGCAGGGGATCGAGGCGGCCACCCGCCCGCCCGCGCCGCGCGCCTTCTACCGCTCCGACGACGACATCCGGCGCCAGCGTGTCTCGCTCTCGCATGAGGGCCAGTGGAGCTGGGGAACGTCGCGCGTTCGCCTCTACAGCGCCATCCTCGACCGCGAGAATCGCCGCAGCGACGGCAGTGCCGCCTCCGGGCCGCACCGTTTCGTCGACACCGTCGGCGACGGACAGATCGGCTTTTCGCCGTTCGAGGGCCACAAGGTCACGCTCGGGGCGGAAGTCCGCCACGAATGGCTGGGGGACCCGACCGTCAACGCCGCCGGCCGGGCGGAGCAGACGCATTACGCGGCGTTCGTCCAGGACGAGATCCTGCTCGGCGACACGTGGGAACTCGTGGTCGGCGGCCGCTTCGACCACCACCGGGATTTCGGCTGGCACGCCAGCCCGCGCGCCTACCTGCTGCACCATTTCAACGACGCGCTGACATTCAAGGCCGGGGTCGGCACCGGCTTCAAGGCGCCGACGCTCAAGCAGCTTTCGCCGGACTATGCCGCCATCGCCGGCGGCGGCCGCTTCACCATCGTCGGCAATTCCGACCTGAAGCCCGAGACCAACCTCTCCTTCGAGGCGGGGCTGGAGTATCAGCAAGGCATCTGGTCGGCGCGGGCCATGGTGTTCCAGAACGAGCTGGACAATCTGATCCAGACGATCTGCGTGGTCCGCTGTGGCGGCGCGCCGGGCGCGACCTGGACCTATGTCAACGTCGACAGCGCCCGCATCCGCGGTATCGAGCTCGGCGGCGGCGTCGAGCTGCCGTGGGACATGCGCCTCGACGCCAACTACACCTGGCTCGACCCGGTCGACAGGGAGACGGGCGAGCAACTGCCCGGCCGCTCGCGCCACGCCGCGAACGCGACGCTGGCATGGACGCCGCTGGAAAACCTCACCACCTCGCTGCGCGTCAACTATGTCGGGCCGCAGAAGACGACGACCGGCTCCGGCCGCCAGCCCGGCTACGCGCTGCTGTCGGCCTATGCCAGCTACGATGTCAACGAACACGCCGCCCTCCAGTTCGGCATCGAGAACATCACCGACGTGCGGCTCGCCGACGAGAACGGCGACTACGCCTTCGCCGACGAGGGGCGGCGCTATTTCATCGGCGTCAAGGCGAGGTTCTAGGTGATGCGCGCCGCCGCCTTCCTCCTCGTCATCCTCTTCGCATTCGTGGCTTCGCCGGCCGCCGCGCAGGAACCGGCCCCCGTCGTGCGGGTCCTCACCACCGGCTTCGTGCTGCCGGCGAAGTTCCGCGCCATGCGGCCGATGGCGGACGCGGCCGGCGTCAGGCTGGAGAGCGTCGATGTCGAGCGGGCGGCGGGCGGGCCGGAGGACTGGCTGGCCGGGGCCGACCTCGTTATCCTCGACGTGCCGCGGCCGGGAGACCGGGCGCGCGTCGAGGAGGCGCTGGGCGACCGGCTCGCCGCCGCGGCCGTGCCGGCGATCACCATCGGCGGCGGCCCGCCGCGATGGAGCGGCATCGAGCCGCGCGCCGCCGGCCTGCTGCTCGGCTACTACGCCGCCGGGGGCGCGGAGAATTTCCGCCTGTTCTTCGCCGCGGTGCGCGCGTGGAAGGAAGGCGGCGACCTCTCGGCCATGCCTCATGCGGCGCGCCTGCCGGCGACCGGCTTCTACCATCCGCAGGCGCCCGAGGTCTTCGCCTCGCTCGACGATCTCCTGTCGTGGGGGGCTGAGCGCTGGGCGGGCGCGACGGGCCGCATCGGCTTCGTCGCGCATGGCGGCATGGTGTCGGACATGCAGACGGGGCTCGTCGACGCGCTGGTCGCGCGCAGCGAGGCGGCGGGCCTCGCGCCCGTCGTCTTCTGGTTCGACGGGGCCGACCCTGAGGGGCTCACCAAGATCGTCCGGCCGGGGCGGATCGACGCGCTCGTCAACCTCACCCACATGATGAACGGGACAGTGCGCAGCGCCGAGTTCCTCGACCTCGACATTCCCGTCATCCAGACGCTCGGTTTTCGCGAGGGCGGGGCGGAGGCGTGGGCGGCGGCGGCCTCCGGCATCCCCGCGCGCACGGCGGCGGTGTTCCTCGCCGGGCCTGAAGGCTGGGGCATGAGCGACCCGATCGTGCTGACGGCGGTGGAGGAGGGGGCGGAGGTGCCGCTGCCGGCGCAGGTCGACGCGCTTGTCGGCAAGCTGAAGCGCCTTGCCCTGCTGCGCCGCAAGCCGGCGGCCGACAAGACCCTCGCGCTGATGTTCTGGAACTATCCGGCCGGCGAGAAGAACCTCGCCGCCTCCAACCTCAACGTGCCGGCGAGCGTCGAGACCGTCGCCGCAGGGCTGGCGCGGGCCGGCTACGATGTCGAGCCGATCCCCGAGCCGGAGATGATCGAGGCGGGACAGGCGATGCTAGGCGGGCTCTACCGCACCGTCCCGCTGGAGGAGCTGCTGGCACAGGGCCTCGCCGCGACGCTGCCCGTCGCGGACTATGAGCGGTGGCTCGCCACGCTGTCGCCGGCGCGGCGTCATGCCTTCTCGCATCTCGGCCAGCCGGGGCGGCACTGGGCGGTGCGCGAGGTCGACGGCGTGGCGAGCTTCGTCATCCCGCGCATGAAGCGCGGCAGGCTGGTGGTGCTGCCGCAGATGCCGCGCGGCGACACGCCCGGCGCGCATTATCACGACACCGCCGCCCCGCCCGACCATCTCTACATGGCCGCCTATCTTTACCTGCGCGAGCAGGCGGGCGCCGACGCCATCGTCCATCTCGGCACCCACGGCACGCAGGAATGGCTGCCGGGCAAGGACCGGGGCCTTGCGGCCGACGACGACCCGTTCCTCGCGGTCGGCGATCTGCCGGTGTTCTACCCCTACATCCAGGACAATGTCGGCGAGGCGTTGCAGGCGCGCCGGCGCGGCCGCGCGGTGACGATCAGCCACCAGACGCCGCCCTTCGCGCCGTCCGGGCTCTATGACGAGCTGCGCGACATCCACCATCTGATCCACGAATACGGCCAGCTCGACGAGGGCGCGGTGCGCGACAGGACCGCGAGCGAGATCGCCGACGCGGCGACCGCGGCGGGCATGCATGCCGATCTAGGCTGGACGGAAGAGGCGGTGCGGCAGGACTTCGCCGGCTTCCTGCCCGTGCTGCACGATCATCTCCACGAGCTCGCCCGCACGGCGATGCCGCTCGGGCTGCACACGTTCGGCAAGCCGGCCGATGCGGACGCCCGGCTCTCCACCGTCATGCAGCAGCTCGGCCAGCCCTTCTACGACGCGGTCGGCGCGGAGGGGGAGGAGCTTTTCGTCGACGATTTCGCGGCGCTGAAGGAGACCGCGCCCTACGCCGCGCTCCGGCAATATCTGCGCGACGGCGGCGACCGGGCCTCGCTCGCCGCGCCGCTCAGGGACCTTCTGGAGCGCGCCGACGCGCTGGAGGCGAACCTTGCCGCGCCGGGCGAGATCGAGGCGCTGCTCGCCGGGCTCGAAGGTCGCTTCGTCGCGCCTGGCGCGGGCGGCGACCCGATCCGCAACCCGGATGTGGCGAGCGGCAGGAACCTCTACGCCTTCGAGCCCGACCGGATACCGACGAAGGCGGCCTACGAGGCCGGGGCCGAGGCGTTCGACCAGTTGGTCGCCGCGTTCCGCGCCGACCATGGCGGCGCCTTCCCGCGGAAGATCGCCTTCAGCCTGTGGTCGTCCGAGGCGATCCGGCATCTCGGCGTCACCGAGGCGCAGGTGCTGCATGCGCTGGGCCTGCGTCCCGTCTGGGACGAGGGCGGGCGCGTGCGCGGCCTGGAGATCGTGCCGGCGGCCGAGCTCGGCCGGCCGCGCGTCGATGTCGTCGTGCAGGTGACGAGCGTCTACCGAGATCAGTTCGACGGCTTCATGCGGCTTCTGGCCGAAGCCATCGAGCGCATCGCTGCGCTGGATGAGGCCGACAACCCCGTCGCCGCCAACAGCGCCCGGGTGGCGGCGCTGCTGGAAGCGAAGGGCCTCGGCCCCGACGAGGCGCGCGCGCAGGCGATGCTTCGCGTCTTCTCCAACGCGCCGGGCAGCTACGGCAGCGGCATGCCGCACATGGCGCTCGCCTCCACGACATGGGACGAGGATTCGGCGCTCGCCGAACGCTTCCTCGACGGAACCCGCTACGCTTACGGCGCGCGGGCGTGGGGCGAAGCCTCACCGGCGGCCAACCTGTTCGCCGAGCAGCTCAGGGGCACGCAGGTCGCGGTCATGTCGCGCTCGTCCAACCTGCACGGCGTGCTGTCCACCGACCATCCGTTCGAGTTCCTCGGCGGCCTGTCGCTGGCGGTGCGCCATCTCGACGGGGCCGCGCCGTCGCTCTACGTCTCGGACCTGCGCGACGCCGCCGCCACGCGGACGACGCCGCTGGCGCGCTTCCTCGCCGATGAACTGCGCGTGCGCGCGCTCAATCCGCACTGGATCGAGGGCATGAAGGCGGAAGGCTATGCCGGGACGCTCGAAATGCTCAATGCCGCCAACAATCTGTTCGGCTGGCAGGTGGTCGATCCCTCGACCGTGCGCGCCGACCAGTGGCAGTCGATGTTCGACACCTATGTCGCCGACGCGCGCGGTCTCGACCTCGACGCGTATTTCGAGGCGCACAACCCGACCGCGCAGGCGCAGCTCATGGAGCGCATGATCGAGGCGATCCGCAAGGGCTACTGGGATGCCGCCGACGAGACCCGCCGGCAGCTCGCCGAACGCTGGCAGGCGCTCGCCGCCGACCACGGCGTCGATGTCGGCGAGGCGCTGACGAGGGAGTTCGTCGCGAACATGGCGGCGGGCTTCGGCCTCGCGGCGGCGCAGGCGGCCGCGCCGGAAGGCGGCGGGCAGGACCGGCCCGACACCGAGGCGACCCCTGTGGCCGGCGCGCCGCAGCCGGTCGCCGGGCAGGTGCTGGAGGAGGTCGCCCCTTCCGGCACGGCGCAGGACGAGCGGCGGCTTTGGCTCGCGCTTTCCGTCATGCTCTGCCTCGTCGCGCTCGGCGGCGGGCTTCAATGGCGGGCGAACGCCCGCCGCGCTTAGGTTTCCAGATTCAATCCACGGTGCTTCATGAACGATTTCGAGCTCGGCCTCTTCGAGGTTTCGCGTCTTTTCCTCGTCCCGATTCTCGCGCTGATTGCCGGCTCGCTCGCCTATGCGCTGGTCGCGCTCGGCATGTTCCTCGTCGAGGCGGTCCAGCGCGGGCGCGGCGCCTACCGCTCCGTGCTGGACGGCGCGGCCGGTCATAGCGACGACCTCGAGCTGGCGATCATGAAGCGGCTGGAATGGCTGCGCATCGTCTCGCGCACCGCGCCGATGCTCGGGCTCGTCGCCACCATGATCCCGATGGGGCCGGCGCTGCTGGCGCTGAGCCGGGGCGATGCGGGCTCGGTCGGCGAGAACCTCGTCGTCGCCTTCTCCGCCGTGATCCTCGCTCTCGTCGCGGCCAGCATCACCTTCTTCGTCCTGACGATCCGCCGCCGCTGGCTGCTCGAGGAACTGCGGGCGGCGGAACGGCAAAGGGAGGCAGGCTGATGCGCTTTCTCGACCACGACGACGCCGACGATCCGATCCTGTCCGTCGTCAACCTGATCGACCTCTTCCTCGTCGTCATCGGCATCCTGATGATCGTCATCGTCACCAATCCGCTCAACCCGTTCTCGTCGGCGCGGGTGACGGTGGTGGAGAATCCGGGCGAGCCGGACATGCGCATCACCGTCAAGGATGGGCGCGAGCTGACCCGCTACGAGGCGAGCGGCCGGATCGGCGAGGGCGAGGGCGTGCGCGCCGGCATCACCTACCGGCTCGACGACGGCCGCATGATCTACGTCCCCGAGGCTGATCCGGGCGGCGATTGACCGCGCGCCCCGCGCCCCTTCTCCCCAAAACCCCAAGAGGCCCGCCATGCTCGACACAGCCAAATCCTCCAGCCGCCTTCCCGTCACCGTGCTCTCCGGCTTCCTCGGGGCCGGCAAGACGACGCTGCTCAACCATGTGCTCAACAACCGCAGCGGCCGGCGCGTCGCCGTCATCGTCAACGACATGAGCGAGGTGAACATCGACGCCTCGCTCGTGCGCGACGGCGGCGCGAACCTGTCGCGCACCGAGGAGCAACTGGTCGAGCTGACCAATGGCTGCATCTGCTGCACCCTGCGCGACGACCTTTTGAAGGAGGTGCGCCGCCTGTCGCAGGAGGGCCGCTTCGACTACCTGCTGATCGAGGGCACGGGCATCGCCGAGCCGCTGCCGGTCGCCACAACCTTCGACTTCCGCGACGAGAACGGCGAGAGCCTGTCCGACGTCGCGCGGCTCGACACGATGGTGACGGTGGTCGACGCCGCGAACCTGCTCAGGGACTATGCCTCGCAGGATTTCCTGCGCGACCGCGGCGAGGTCGCGGGCGACGCCGACGACCGGGCGCTGGTCGACCTCCTGGTCGAGCAGATCGAGTTCGCCGACGTGATCGTGCTCAACAAGGTGTCCGACACGCCGGCGCGCGACCTCGACCTCGCGCGCAAGATCGTCCGCTCGCTCAACCCCGACGCGGAACTGATCGAGACCGATTTCGGCAAGGTCGCCCTTGCCGACGTGCTCGACACGGGCCGCTTCGATTTCGACAGGGCCGAGCAGCACCCGCTCTGGTTCAAGGAACTGAACGGGTTCAGGGACCACGTTCCCGAGACAGAGGAATACGGCATCCGCTCCTTCGTCTACCGCGCGCGGCAGCCGTTCGAGCCGATGAAGCTGAAAGCGTTCATCGACCGGCCGTGGCCGGGCGTGGTGCGCGCCAAGGGCTTCTTCTGGCTCGCCACCCGCCCGCACCATGTCGGCGAGATCAGCCAGGCGGGCGCGCTGATCCGGACGGGCAAGCGCGGCCTGTGGTGGGCCTCGGTGCCGAAGCACCGGTGGCCCGACCATCCCGAATGGCGCGCGGCGATGCGGCCCTATCTCGACCCGGTCTGGGGCGACCGCCGGCAGGAGATCGTCTTCATCGGCTGCGACCCGATGGACGAGGCGACGCTGCGCGCCGGGCTCGATGCCTGCCTCGTCAGGGAAAAGGACTTCATGCCGGGCCGCTGGCGCGACCTGCCGGACCCGTTCCCGAGCTGGGACCGGCAGGACGATTAGCGGGGAGAAACCCGATGGCCTCGCCCGTCATTCCGCGTGGGTCGCGATGACCTCGAGGAAGTCCGCGCCGTAGCGCGCCAGCTTGGCGGCCCCGACGCCGGCGATGCGCGCCATCTCGTCCTCGGAGGCAGGCCGCGCGGCGGCCAGCTCGAGCAGCGTCCGGTCGTGGAAGATGACGTAGGGCGGCACGTTCTGAGTGCGGGCGAGCTCAAGCCGCTTTGCCCGCAGCGCCTCGAACAGGCCCTGGTCCGCGCCGGCCAGCGCCGCGGTTGTCTGCGCGCGGGCCGTCCTGTCGCGCCGGGCGCGTGCCGGGGGCGGCACGCGCAGCATCAGCGTCGGCTTTTCCTTCAGGAACGCCCGCCCCGCCTCCGCGATGGCTAGGCCGCCATGGCCGGCGAGGTCGACATCGACCAGCCGCAGGGCGATCAGCTGGCGCAGGATGGCGCGCCATGTGCGCGCATCGTGCTCCTTGCCGATGCCGTAGGTCGAGATTTGGTCGTGCCCGAAGCGGGCGATGCGCTCGTCGTCCGCGCCGAGCAGCACGTCGACGATATAGGCCTGCCCGAAACGCTCGCCAGTCCGATAGATGCAGGACAGCGCCTTCTGCGCCGCGACCGTGCCGTCGAACAGGCTGGGCGGCTCGGCGCAGGTGTCGCAATTGCCGCACGGCGCGCATTCGTCGCCGAAATAGGACAGGAGCACCTGCCGCCGGCACCCGGCGGTCTCGGCAAGGCCGAGCAGCGCGTCGAGCTTCTGGCGCTCCATGCGCTTGCGCGGCTCGGGCGCGTCCGATGCCTCGATGAAGCGGCTGCGCAGCACGATGTCGTCGTAGCCGTAGAGCATCAGCGCCTCGGAGGGCAGGCCGTCGCGCCCGGCGCGGCCGGTCTCCTGATAATAGGCCTCGATGCTGCCCGGCAGGTCGATATGGGCGACGAAACGCACGTCCGGCTTGTCGATGCCCATGCCGAAGGCGATGGTCGCCACCATGATCACCGCCTCCTCGTTCTGGAAGCGCGTCTGGTTCTTCTCGCGGGCGGCCTTGTCCATCCCGCCGTGATAGGGCAGCGCATCGTAGCCCTGCGCGCGCAGCCATTCGGCGGTCTCCTCGGTCCTGCGCTTCGACAGGCAGTAGACGATGCCGCTCTCACCCTCGTGGCGCTTGAGAAAATCCTTCAGTTGCGCGCGCGGGCTCTCCTTTTCGCGGATGGCGTAGCGGATGTTGGGCCGGTCGAACCCGGCGATGAAGGCGTCGTTCTCGTCGATCCCGAGATGCGACAGGATCTCCGCCCGCGTCGGGGCGTCCGCCGTCGCGGTCAGCGCCATGCGCGGCGTATCGGGGAACGCGGCGATCAGGCCGTCGAGCTGGCGATAGGACGGGCGGAAGTCGTGCCCCCATTGCGACAGGCAGTGTGCCTCGTCGATGGCGATCAGCGACAGGCGCGCCTTGCCGAGCCGCTCCAGCACCTCGGGGCGCAGCAGCGTCTCGGGCGCGGCGTAGAGAAGATCGAGCGAGCCGTCGTCGACGCTGCGCCACAGCGCGCGCCGCTCCTCGCCGGCAAGGTCGGAGTTCAGCGCCGCCGCGTTGACGCCGGCCTGGCGCAGCGCCGCGACCTGATCGGCCATCAGGGCGATGAGCGGGGAAACGACGATCCCGAGCCCGGGGCGGGCGAGCGCCGGAATCTGGTAGCACAGCGACTTGCCGCCGCCGGTGGGCATCAGCACGAAGGCATTATGCCCCGCCGCGACATGCCGGATGATCCGCTCCTGCGGGCCGCGGAACGCATCGTAGCCATAGACGGATTTGAGGATATGGAGCGGATCGGTGCTCAAGGCGTCGTTCTTCGGGAATCGGATGGCCCCTTGAATAGCAGATGCGGGACGGCAAGGCTGCCCGCAAAGCCGGAAGAGACGCCTTCCGATGTCTCCCGGCGGTCAGGCGGCGAATTCGGCGCGGATCCGGGCCGTGTCCGCGCCGAGAGCGGGGACGGCGGGCGGGGTCTCGAAGGCCGCGGCGCGCACCGACGGTTTCGGCAGGGTGACGGTCTTGCCGCCGGGCAACTGCACCGCGATCCGGCGCAGCGCCTTGTGCTGCGGAAGATCGCGCACCTCGCTCGCGCGGCCCCAGGCGTTCTGCGCCGCGTCGAGGCGCCGGATGGCCTCCTGATGGTCGATGGCGGCGAAGACCGGCTCGATCTCGGCGTCGAGCGCCGCGCGGTTGGCGACGCGCAGGGCGTTGGTGGCGAAGCGCGCGTCTTCGGCAAGCGCCGGCTTTTCGAGGACCGTCGCGCAGAAGCGCTTCCATTCGCTGGCCTGCTGGATCGAGACGACGATCGCCACGCCGTCGCGGCAGGCATAGGGCCGATAGGGATAGATCGAGGCGTGCGCCAGCCCGTAGCGCCCGGTCTCGCGGCCGGCATGCTCGTAATGCAGCAGCGGCACGGCCATCCAGTCGGCCATGCCGTCGAACATGGCGATCTCGATGACGCGTCCGCGCCCGGTGTTCCCGCGCGCCAGCAGCGCCTCGAGGATGGCGGCGTGCGCGTTCATGCCGGTGGCGATGTCGGCGGCGGAGACGCCGATCTTGCTCGGCGTGCCGGGCGTTCCGGTGACGGCGCAGATGCCGCTCTCGGCCTGCACCAGCATGTCGTAGGCGCGCATGGCGGCGTAGTCGGTGTCCTGGCCGTAGCCGACGATGCCGGCCGATATCAGGCGCGGATGGTCCTGCGCGATCCTTTCCGCCGACAGGCCCAGCCGGTCGATGGCGCCGGGCGCGAGGTTGTGGACGAGGATGTCGGCCTTCGCCACCATGCGATGGAGCAGCGCGAGGTCGGCTTGCGTCTTCAGGTCGAGGGCGGCGCTTTCCTTGCCGCGGTTGAGCCAGACGAAATAGGCCGACATGCCCTCGACGGCGGAATCGTAGTGGCGCGCGGTCTCGCCTTCGGGACGCTCGACCTTGATCACGCGCGCGCCCGCGTCGGCGAGCCGCACGGTGCAGAGTGGGGCGGCCACCGCCTGCTCGATCGAGACCACCAGCAGGCCCTCCAGCGGCCGGGCGGGGTCAGGCATTGCGCTGGACCCCGGAGCGGGCGAGGACGCCGGGCTTCAGCCGCTCGTCGGGGCCGTAGTCCCCGGCCGGGTGGAAGAACAGGCGCGGCGTCGTCTCGATCTCGCCGAGCCGCTTGCGGTAGGCGTCGAGATACGCCTTGCGGCCGTCCTCTCCGACGCGGCCCGGCATATAGGCGATAAAGGGCGTCAGAACGTCGAAGCCCGAATAGCGCAGCAGCCCGTTATGGATCGGCCACAGCACGGTGAGGATGTCGCCGTCGATGCCGTCGGGCGCGTAGGTGTCGGCCGAGGTGCCGGTGGTGGCCGCCACCATCGCCAGCTTTCCCCTGAACATGCCGGTGTCGTATTTGCGCCCCGGCAGATAGGCGAAGCCGCGCGCGAAGACGCGGTCGGCCCAGCCCTTCAGGATCGCCGGCATGCCGAACCACCAGACCGGGAACTGGAAGATCACCAGATCGGCGCGCTTCAGCTTCTCCATTTCGGCGGCGATGTCGGGCGCGATGCGTCCCGTCTGGCAGGCCGCGGTCTGCTCCGCCGCCAGGCTGAAGAACTCGGGGTCGGTCAGCTCGCCGGTCATGTCGGCGCGGCCGGCAACCGGGTCGAAGCCCATGGCGTAGAGGTCGCTGACGACGACCTCGTGGCCCGCCGCCGCCAGCGTCTCGACGGCGAGGTGCTTCATCGCGCCGTTGAACGATTTGGGTTCCGGATGGGCGTAGACGATGAGGACGTTCAAGACGGCTTCTCCTGCGGGAAGGCGGCACGGGCCGGATGAAACAGTCCGGATCGCCCTTTTGCTACCGCCCGCGCATCATATCGACAAGGACAGAGTCACAAGATCAGCTATGCTAGGATTTTATATGTGAAGGCGGCTGTGCTCCGGCTCCGCTTCGAGGATGCGGCCCGACCAGACGCCCCGCTCGACCAGCCTGGCGATTGTGGCGGCGATCACCTGACCTGCAAAGCGGGCCAGCCGCGGCATGGGGCGGTCGGTCGGATAGGACATGATCAGCCGGCGCACCGGCGTCGGGTTGACCAGCGGGGCCGCGCCCAGCCTCCCGGCCTTCAGCTCCTCGTGGATCGGCGCCAGCGGCAGGACGGTGACGCCGTGCCCGTGGCGCACCAGCGATTTCAGGGTCGAGTAGCTGTCGGCCTCGACCTTGATGTCGAGGCTGAAGCCGCATTCCTGCGCATAGCGGTCGACGAGCGTGCGCAGGCCGTGGCCGAGGCTGGGCAGCAGCAGGCGCTGGCCTTCGAGCGCGCGGAACTCAACCGCCTGCTCCAGCGAAAGGCCGAGGCCCGGCGGCCCGATCAGGAACAGCGTCTCCTCGAGCAGCGGCTGGATGCGCAGGGTGCGCGCCGATCTGGGATCGTAGAGGATCGCCGCGTCGATCTCGCCGCGATGGATCCAGTCGAGCAGGTAGCCCGTATAGGCACTGACGATGCGCAGCGTCGCCTCGGGATGGGTGTCGCGGAAGGCGGAGACGAGCGGCTCCGACAGGATGTCCGAGGCGGGCGGCGGCATGCCGATGGAGACATGGCCGCGCAGGGGGGCGTTCTCGTCGGAGACGACCGCGCGGATCTCCTCCAGCTCGGCCATGACCCTGAGCGCGTGGCGCAGCACGTCCTGCCCCTGCTCGGTGACGATCATGCCGCGGCCGTGGCGGTCGAACAGGCGCACTCCCAGCTCCTCCTCCAGCAGCCTGATCTGGCGGCTGAGGGCCGGCTGGGCGATGTGCAGACGGTCGGCCGCCTTCGACAGGCTGCCGAGCTCGGCGACGTGGATGAGGGTGCGAAGCTGGGTGACGTCCATTGCGATATAATATCGGTATATCTGTTCATGAAAATGGGTCGATGTAGGAATATCCGGGCAGGATTATAGAGTGGGTCAACGATTCCAGGCAGGGAGACGCGCCTTGGGTGCTGCTGAATTCATGTCCGCTCGTCGGGAGCCGAAGGGTCGCGACCTTTCCAGCGACTGGCCGGTCGCGCTCTACGAAACATTGAAGGCGGCGGGCGTCGGCCACATGGCCTATGTGCCCGATGCCGGGCACTCGACGCTCATCAGCCTGTTCGAGGAGGACGCGGACGTCGTCTCCAACGTGCTGACGACCGAGGAGGAGGGCGTGGCCATCGCTGCGGGAAGCTGGCTCGGAGGCCAGCGCAGCGTACTGCTGATGCAGTCCTCGGGCGTCGGCAACTGCGTCAACATGCTGTCGCTGCCGGTGCAGGCGCGCTTTCCGCTGCTGATGCTGGTGACGATGCGCGGCGAGTGGGCCGAGTTCAATCCCTGGCAGGTGCCGATGGGGCAGGCGACGCAAGGCGTGCTGGAGGCGATCGGCGTCACCGTGCTGCGCGCCGAGACCGGCGCGGACCTGATCGAGGCCGTCGAGCAGGCGGCGGTCATGGCCTACGAGGCCGACCAGCAGGTCGCGGTGCTGATCGGCCAGCGCCTGCTCGGCAAGAAGAAGTGGTGAGCGACATGACCCTGACGATGGATCGCCGCGAGGCGGTGAAGACGCTGCTCGACGCGCGCGACGGGGCTCTCGTCGTTACCGGGCTCGGCTCGCCGAGCTACGACGTGCACGCGGCGGGCGACCGCGACGACAACTACTATCTGTGGGGCGCGATGGGCGGGGCGGCGCTCGTCGGCCTCGGCCTGGCGCAGGCGCAGCCGGACAGACGGGTGATGGTGATCACCGGCGACGGCGAGCAGCTCATGGCCTTCGGCGCGCTGGCGACGATCTCCGTGGCGCGACCGCGGAACCTCGACCTGATCGTGCTCGACAACCAGCATTTCGGCGAGACCGGGATGCAGGAGAGCCATACCGGGCGCGGCATCGCCTTCGACAGGGTGGCGGCCGCGGCCGGCTTCGCCGAGACGGGCGAGATGCGTACGCTGGAGGAGGTCGGCCGACTGACTGACCGCCTGCGCAACAAGGCCGAAGGGCCGCGCCTCTTCGTGCTCAAGGTCGCGGCGGAGAACCTGCCGCGCTCGTTGCCGCCGCGCGACGCGACCTTCGTCAAGAACCGCTTCCGCGCCCATCTCGGCTTCGCGACCTGTTGAGGCGACGATGACGCTGGCGCGCTTCCACAACATCGTGGCCGGGCGGCTCCAGCCCGCACCGGCCACCTTCGAATCGTTCGATCCCTATACGGGCCGTCCCTGGGCGCTGATCCCGCTGGGCGGCGCGGCCGAGGTCGACGCCGCGGTGGCGGCGGCGAAGGCGGCCTTCCGTTCGCCGGAGTGGGGCGGGCTCACCGCCAGCGCGCGCGGCAAGCTGCTCGTGCGCCTCGCCGGGCTGATCGAGGAGAACGCGGAGCGGCTCGCCGCCATCGAGACGCGCGACAACGGCAAGCTGATCACCGAGATGACGGCGCAGCTGCGCTACATCCCCGAATGGTTCCGCTATTTCGGTGGCCTCGCCGACAAGATCGAGGGCGCGGTCCTGCCGATCGACAAGCAGGGCATGTTCGCCTTCACGCGGCGCGAGCCGCTCGGCGTGATCGCGGCCATCGTGCCGTGGAACTCGCCGCTGATGCTCTTGACGTGGAAGCTCGCGCCGCTGCTCGCGGCCGGCAATACCGTCGTCGTCAAGCCGTCGGAGCACACCTCGGCCTCGGCGCTCGAATTCGTGCGGCTGTTCGATGAGGCGGGCTTTCCGCCCGGCGTCGTCAACACCGTCACCGGCTTGCCGCAGGATGTCGGCGTGCCGCTCGTCTCGCATCCTGACGTCGCCAAGATCGCCTTCACCGGCGGCGAGCCGGGCGGCGTCGCCGTCTATCACGCGGCGGCGGAAGGGCTGAAGACCGTCACGCTGGAGCTCGGCGGCAAGTCGGCCAACGTCGTCTTCGACGACGCCGACATCGACAGCGCGGTCAACGGCGCGGTCTCCGGCATCTTCGCCGCCAGCGGCCAGACCTGCATCGCCGGCTCGCGGCTGCTGGTGCAGCGCAAGGTGCATGACAGGGTGGTCGAGGGCGTGGTCAGGCTGGCGGCGAGCGCCCGCATCGGCGATCCCTCGCGACCCGAGACACAGGTCGGGCCGATCACGACGCGGCCGCAGCGCGACAGGGTGCTGTCCTATCTCGACATCGCCCGCGCCGACGGCGCGCAATGCGTGCTGGGCGGCGGAACGCCGGCGGATGCCGCGCTGGCCGGGGGCTGGTTCGTCGAGCCCTCGATCTTCACCGGCGTCAGCAACGCGATGCGCATCGCCCGCGAGGAGGTGTTCGGACCGATCCTGTCGGTGATCCCGTTCGACGACGAGGACGAGGCCTTCGCCATCGCCAACGACAGCCCCTACGGGCTGGCGGCCGGCCTGTGGACCGCGGATATGGGCCGGGCGCTGCGGGGCGCGGCCGCGATGGAGGCCGGCACGGTCTGGATCAACACCTATCGCGCGGTTTCCTACATGGCCCCCTTCGGCGGCTACAAGCGCAGCGGCATCGGCCGCGAGAGCGGCCGGGAGGCGATCGACGCCTATCTCCAGACCAAGACGGTGTGGATCGACACGGCCGGCAAGACGGCCAACCCCTTCGTGATCCGCTAGGGGGCCGTGGTGGCGGGAGCGTCCGAATCCGTCGTCATCGTCGGGGGAGCGATCGTCGGCAGCGCCGTCGCCTGGTTCCTGCGCGCGCTCGGCTTCGCCGGGGCGGTCACGGTGGTCGAGCGCGACGCGAGCTACCAGCACTCCTCCACGGCCCTCTCCGCGGCCTCGATCCGCACCCAGTTCGGCACGCCGGTCAACATCCATATGAGCCTCTACGGCGCGGATTTTCTGCGCCGGATCGGGGAGCGGTTCGGGGCCGGAGCGGATGTCGGCTTCGTCGAGCGCGGCTATCTCATCCTCGGCGGCCTGGACTCGGTGGAAGCGCGCAAGGCCGGGGTGGCGATGCAGCGGCGCGAGGGCGCGGACGTCGCCGCCCTGTCGCCCGGCGAGGCCAAGGCGCGATTTCCCTGGCTCGATGTAGATGACGTCGGCATCGCCACCACCGCGCTGCGTCATGAGGGCTGGTTCGACGCGTGGTCGCTGATGTCGCTGTTTCGCCGTGCCGCGCGGGAACGCGGCGTGGCCTATGTCGAGGCGGAGGCCGTGGGTCTCGACATCGCCGGCGACCGGGTCCGCGGCGTGCGGCTGGCGGACGGCGGCGCGATTGCCGCCGACCGCTGCGTCGTCGCAGCCGGCGCGTCGTCAGGCACGCTGCTGCGGGGCGCGGGCATCGACCTTCCCGTCACGCCGCGCAAGCGCACCGTCTTCGCCATTCGCGCGCCGCTCGACCGCGCCGACGTGCCGATGCTGTTCGACACCACCGGCGCATGGATCAGGCCCGAGGGCGAGGGCTTCATCTGCGGCATCGCGCCGCCGGCGGACGACGACCCCGACGCCACCGACGATTTCGAGCCGGCGCACGAACTCCTCGAAGAGGTCGTCTGGCCCGCGCTCGCCCATCGCATACCGGCGCTGGAGCAGTTGAGGCTGGAGCGCGCCTGGGCCGGCCATTACGAGGTCAACGCGCTCGACCACAACGGCATCGTCGGGCCTCACGACGAGATCGCCAACCTGATCTTCGCAACCGGCTTTTCCGGCCATGGCGTGATGCATGCGCCGGCCACCGGGCGCGGTGTGGCCGAGCTGATCGTCAAGGGCGGGTTCGAGACGCTCGACCTGTCGCCGCTGGGCTACGGGCGCATCCGCGCCGGGCTGCCGCTCCGCGAGAGCGTGATATACTAGTTGATCAAAGAAGGAAGGAACGCGGGATGAGACTGGAAGGCAAGATCGCGATCGTCACCGGGGCGGCGCGCGGCATCGGCCGCGCCTGCGCCGAGCGCCTGCTGGCCGACGGGGCGAAGGTCGTGGTCGCCGACATCGACGAGGCGCGGCTCAAGGAAACCGCCGCCGTCATCGGAACGGCCGACACCGTGCTCGCGGTCGTCACCGACGTCAGCAGCAAGGAGGAGGTCGAGGCGCTGGTCGCTGCCGCGGTCGGGAAATTCGGCCGCCTCGACATCATGGTCAACAATGCCGGCATCGCCATGGTGCAGGACTTCCTCGACATCACCAAGGCCGACTACGACAAGGTGCTGGGCGTCAATCTCGAAGGCGCGTTCTGGGGCACGCAGGCGGCGGCGCGGCAGATGATCGCGCAAGGCGGGGGCGGCGTCGTCGTCAACATGTCGTCGATCAATTCGGGCCTCGCCAACCCGCGCGTCGCCACCTACGCCATCACCAAGGGCGGCATGAACCAGATCACCGGCACGGCGGCGGTCGCCTTCGCGCCGCACGGCATCCGCGTCGTCGGCGTCGGCCCGGGCACCATCGACACCGACATGATCCATCAGGGCTTCGTCTCCGACGCCTCGGTGCGGGGCATCCTGTCGCGCACGCCGCTCGGCCGCTACGGCAAGGCTTCGGAGGTGGCAGCGGTGGTGTCGTTCCTCGCCAGCGACGACGCGTCCTACATCACCGGCGAGACGATCTATCCCGACGGCGGCCGCCGGGTGCTCAACTACACCGTGCCGGTCAAGGAATAGGGCGATGGGCAACTTCGACAAGCTGCACCACATCTGCATCGTCGTCCACGACATCGACAGGACGCAGGCCTGGTACGAATCGATCGGCATCGGGCCATGGGAAGCCTACCCGCCGCTGGTGGAATATGAGGAACTGGAGGTGCCGCATCGCGGTGGCTTCATGGCCATGCAGTACCGCATCTGCAACCTGCCGAACATCCAGCTCCAGCTCTGCCAGCCGAACGGGGACCCGACGCCGCAGCGCATCCATCTCGACACCAAGGGCGAGGGCGTGTTCCATATCGGCTTCGAGGTCGCGGATGCGGACGACGCGGAAGCCAGGGCCGCGGAAAGCGGGCTTGCGCCGCTGATGCGCGGGCGCCGCCAGAACCGCACCGGCTTCACCTATTACGACACGGCCGGCGAGGGCGGGGTCGTCATGCTGACGCGCGCCACGAACCTGCCCGGCAAATAGCGCGCCGGGCGAGGAGGCAGGGGACGAAGGATGAGAATCGACCTCAATTCCGATCTGGGCGAGAGCTTCGGCCCCTGGCGCATGGGCGACGACGCGGCCATCCTCGGCGTCGTCACCAGCGCCAACATCGCCTGCGGCGGCCATGCCGGCGACCCGGCCACCATGGTCGAGACGCTGACGCTGGCGCGCGAGCGCGGCGTGGTCGTTGGCGCCCATCCCGGCTTCGCCGACCGCGAGGGGTTCGGGCGGCGGCTGATCCCGCTGTCGGTCCGCGAGGTCGAGCAGCTCGTCGCCACCCAGATCGGCGCGCTGATGGGCGCGGCGGCGCTGGCGGGCTCGAGCGTGCGCTACGTGAAGCCGCACGGGGCGCTCGGCAACTGGGCCGCGGACGATCGCGCCGTGGCCGACGCCATCGCGCGCGCCACCCGGGCCGTCTCGCCCGATCTCGCTATCCTCGCGATCTCCGGCACCGAGCTGGAAGCCGCCGCCCGCGCGGCCGGCCTCGCCGTGTTCAGCGAGATTTTCGCCGACCGCGGCTATCTCGCCAACGGCCGTCTCGTCCCGCGCGCCCGCGAGGGCGCGATGATCCACGATCCCGTCGCGGCGGCGGCGCGGCTGGTCGATTTCCTGTCCACCGGGCGGATGCCGACGATCGAGGGGGTGGCGATCCCGCTCGAGGCGCATTCGATCTGCGTTCACGGCGACAGCGCCGGCGCGCTCGCCATGGCGCGCCACGTCCGCGCCGAGCTGGAGGCTGCGGGCGTCACGGTCGCGCCTTTCCTGCAATCCGCCGGAGGCGCCGGCTGACATGGGCGGTCCTGTCCCTGCCGATGTGTTTCCGCGCTGCCGCCCGGTCGCCGACCGGGCGGTCCTCGTCGAGTTCGGCGAGGCGATCGACAAGCGCATCCACGACCGGGTCGTCCAGCTCGACGCGGCGCTGGCGGCCGCGCCGTTCGACGGCTTCGTCGAGGCGATTCCCGCCTATGCCAGCCTTCTCGTCTGCTTCGATCCGCTGGTGACCGCGCATCGCGCGGTGGAGGAAAGGCTCACGGCGCTGATGGCGCTCGATGCCGGGGCCGGCACCGAGGGCGCGCTACGCGAGGTCGAGGTCTGCTACGATGCGGAGTTCGCACCCGATCTCACTGTTGCCGCCGAGGCGAGCGGCTTGACGCCGGAGCATGTCGTCGCGGCGCATCTTTCCGGCGATTATGACGTGGCGATGTACGGGTTCGCGCCGGGCTACGCCTATCTCGCCGGCGTGCCCGAGGCGATCAGGCTGCCGCGCAAGCAGGCGGCGATCCGCGGCGTGCCGGCAGGCTCCGTCATCATCGCCGGGCCGCAATGCCTGGTGACGACGCTGACCATGCCGACGGGCTGGTGGATCATCGGCCGCTCGCCGACCCGCATCCTGCGCGGCGAGGACGAGGGACGGCCGTTCCTGTTCGACGTCGGCGACAGGGTGAAGTTCCGCCGCATCTCGCGGCAGGATTTCGACACGCGGGCGAAACCATGAGCGAGGCCGTCCTTTCCGTCGGCTTCGCCGGGCCGCACGTCTCGATCCAGGATGCGGGGCGGCCGGGCTTCATGCGCTTCGGCGTGCCGGCTTCCGGGCCGATGGACCGCGCCTCCTTCGCCGCCGCCAACGCGGCGCTGGGCAATCCGCCCGGCAATCCGGCCATCGAGATTTCCATGGGCGGGCTGGTGCTGGAATGCCTGTCGGGCGCAATCACCTTCGCGGTGGCGGGCGGTGGCTTCGTCGTCGAGCATGGCGGGCACCGGGCCGGGTCATGGACCGTCGCCACCCTGCGCGCCGGCGAGCGGCTGGCGATCCGGCCGGGGCACTGGGGCAGCTGGACCTATCTCGCCTTCGCCGGCCGCCTCGACGCGCGAGGGTGGCTCGGCAGCTTTTCCACCCACGCGCTTTCCGGGCTCGGCGGCGGGCGCGTCGTCTCGGGCCAGCGCCTGACCGTCACTGATGCCGAACTGCGCGAGGAGAGGGAGGGCGCCATTCCGTGCCCCGTCACCGCGCGGCCACGGCAGGAGCTGCATGTCGTGCCGGGCCCGCAGGACGGGTTCTTCGCCGCCGGGACCGTCGCTGCCTTTCTTGCCGGCCCGTACCGTCTCACCGATGCCTACGATCGGATGGGGGTTCGGTTGCAGGGGCCGGCCCTGCCGCTGAACGCCAGCCTCGACATGCCGTCCGGGCCGATCGCGCGCGGCTCGGTGCAGGTGGCGGGCGACGGCGTTGCGACCGTGCTGCTCGCCGACCACCAGACCACGGGCGGCTATCCGCGCATCGCGACGGTGATCGACACCGACCTCGACGCCTTCGTGCAGCTGCGGCCGCGCGACATGATCGCCTTCCGCCCTGTCACGCCGGAGCATGCGGTGGAGCAGGCGCGGCTGCGCGCCGCCTCCGCCGCCCGCTATCTCGCCGCCATCGCCAAGCCGCGCGGCACCCTCTCGCAGCGGCTGATGGGCGAGAACCTGATCGGCGGCGTGGTCGATGCCGGCCGCCTGCCCGAGGAGACCGGCTCCGATCCGTAAGGTAGGATGAGCCGCACGCCCGATTCACGCCGGAGACACCTATGCCCTCGCGTCCCACCGTCCTTTTCCTGCCCGGCCTGCTCTGCGACGCGGAGCTGTGGGCGCATCAGGTCGAACATCTCAACGACCTCGTCACGCCGGTCGTGGCCGACCTGACCCGCGACGACAGCATCGCCGCCATGGCGCAGCGCGCCGCCATGGCGCAGCGCGCCGCCGGCGGCGTGCAGGGGCGCTTCGTCGTCGTTTCCCTGTCGATGGGCGGCTATGTCGCGTTCGAGCTTCTGCGCACGGTGGCCGAAAGGATCGCGGGCGTTGCGCTGGTCGACACCACGGCCGCGCCGGACACGCCGGAAAAGGCGGCCGAGCGGCGGGCGGGGATCGCCAGCCTCGCGGCGGGGCGCTTCGCTGGCGTGACGGCGCGGCTGCTGCCGCAGCTCGTCCATCCGGACCATATAGACGGCCCGGTCGGGGCGCAGGTGCGGGCGATGGCGCAGCGGGTCGGCGGCGAAGCCTATGTGCGCCAGCAGAACGCCATCCTGGGGCGGCCGGACTCGCGGCCGCTGCTGCCGCGGATCGACATGCCGGCGCTGGTCGTCGTCGGGGCGCAGGACGTGCTGACGCCGCCGGCCGAGGCTCGGGTCATGCACGAGGGCATCGCCGGGTCGACGCTGCACGTCATTCCCGATTGCGGCCACCTGCCGCCGCTGGAGAGGCCGGACACGACGACGGCGCTGCTGCGCGACTGGCTGGAGCGGGACGTCCTGCCGACCCTGTAGGTGGCTGCGGCGCGCCGGACGACGCCGGGCGCGCCGCGTATCGGTTCGTCCTACTGGACGAGCGGGCAGTTGCCCTGATCCATAGGGCGGAACGCTTCCGCCGCCGGCACCGTCGCCAGCACCTCGTAATAGTCCCACGGGCCGGTCGACTGGTCCGGCGCCTTGACCTTGAACAGGTACATGTCGTGGATCTTGCGGCCGTCGGCGCGCACCTCGCCCTTGCCGAACAGCGGGTCGTCGGTCGGCAGTTCCTTCATCTTGGCCATGACAGTCGCCGTGTCCTTGGTTCCCGCCGCCTCGACGGCCTTGAGATAATGGAGGACCGAGCCGTAGACGCCGGCATGGGCCATGGTCGGCATGCTGCCGTTGTGGGCGCTGGCGAATCGCTCCGACCACGCCCGGGTCTCGTCGTTGAGGTTCCAGTAGAAGCTCTCGGTCAGCACCAGCCCCTGCGCGGTCTCGAGGCCGAGCGCGTGGACGTCGGTGATGAAGATGAGGAGACCGGCGAGCGCCTGTCCCGCCTGGGTGATGCCGAATTCGGCCGCCTGCTTGATCGAGTTGATGGTGTCGCCGCCGCCATTGGCGAGGCCGATCACCTTGGCTCCGGAAGCCTGCGCCTGCAGCAGGAACGAGGAGAAGTCGCTGCCGGGGAAGGGGTGGCGCACAGCACCGACCACCTTGCCGCCTGCGGCCTCGACCACGGCCGAAGTGTCGGCTTCGAGCGCGTGGCCGAAGGCGTAGTCGGCGGTCAGGAAGAACCAGGAATCCCCGCCCGTCCGCACCATGGCCGTGCCGGTGCCGTGCGCCAGCGACCAGGTGTCGTAGGTCCAGTGGACGGTGTTGGGCGAGCAGGCCTTGCCGGTCAGGTCGGACGAGGCGCCCGTCGAGACGAGGAAGATCTTGTCGCTCTCTCGGGTGATGTCGTGCACGGCGAAGGCGGCCGACGAGGTCGGCACGTCGGCGATCACGTCGACGCCGTCGCGGTCGTACCACTGGCGGGCGATGGTCGAGGCGACGTCCGGCTTGTTCTGGTGGTCGGCCGCGACGATCTCGACCTTGATGCCCTTGGCCTCGGCGCCGAAATCCTCGACCGCCAAGCGGGCGGCGACCACCGAGCCCTCGCCCGACAGGTCGGCATAGATGCCGGAGCGGTCGTTGAGCACGCCGATCTTGACGGCGATGTCCTCCGCGAAGGCGCTGGGGGCCAGCGCGCTCGTCGCCATCAGCGACGCGGCGAGGGACGCCAGCAGAAATCCGGTCTTCCTCATGTCATTCTCCTCCGTTGGCCGGACAATTCCGGCTGCGTGATCGGCCCGGAAGGGTCGCCGGCCGTGGGGATTCTTCATGTCCCCCTTGACCGCTCGATCCCGGCGGCACGGGACGCCCATGCCGATGTTCCCCGGTTTCCGGAACCATCGCACAGGGGAGGTCTAACGACCATGAAAGTCGTGAATGATCAGATATCGAGGAATTTTATCGGTTGGATGCGGTCTACAGGGTTTCCCAGTGCGTCTCGAGGGAGATCTGCGTCGTGATCCAGGTGTAGAAGCTCGCCGTCAGCGGGTTGTGGATGTCGTGCTCCGGGACGACGAGATGATAGCTCGCCTGCGTCGGAAGCTGGCGGTCGGAGAGGATGACGAGCGCGCCGCTGGCAAGCTCGTCCTCCAGCAGGAACTTCGGCACCAGCGCAACGCCGAGGCCCGAGACGGCGGCGCTGATCAGCGAGGAGATGTGCTCCAGCCGGTGACCGAGGCCGATGGGCGCGTGGTCGGGCAGGTTCTCGAACCAGACCGTCCATTCGCGCGGACGGGTCGACAGGTGGAGAAGCGGCGCGCGCGCCAGCACCTCCTCGCCCGAAAGGCCGCGCAGCGTCTCGGCGCGCAGCAGGAGCGGGCTGGCGACCGGCACGACGGTCTCGTTGAAGAGGAACCGGCACATGCCCTTGGGCCAGGCCGGCGCGCCGTAATGGATCGCGGCGTCGAGCGCGTGGTCGGCGAGGTCGAACGGGCCGTCGCGGGTCGCGATGTTCAGCGAGATGCCGGGATGGAGGGCAATGAAGCTCGACAAGCGCGGAATGAGCCAGCGCGAGCCGAATGTCGGCAGGACGGCGATGCTGAAGATCGAGGTGGCGTTGGCCGCTGTGATCGTCTGGATGACGAGTTCCTCGGCCTGTTGCAGCAATTGCAACGCCTGGGGACGGAACTTGCGGCCGGCGGCGGAAAGCTCGATGCGCCGGCGCACGCGGTTGAACAGGACGACGCCGAGCTGGTTCTCAAGCTCCTGTATCTGCCGGCTCACCGCGCTCTGCGTCAGGTTGAGCTCCTGGGCGGCGAGCGTGATGCTCTGGTGCCGCGCGGCGCTTTCGAACGCCTGCAACCGCTCGATGCTCGGCAACAGGCGCCGGTTGAATCGTATGGAGGAAACCATCTTCGATGCGGGTCGCTCTTCCGGTGCCTGCCGGCGCAATGCTGTCCGGCGCCATTTCATCGTGTTAGCGCCGGTCGCGCAAGCGTCCGCCGGGCGTCCGGCATGCCCGGCGGCGCAACGCCATGGATGCGCTGTGCCGCCGGTCGCTGTGCAAGCCTTCAGAGCTTGACGTCGGCGGGAATGTCTTCCGGCTCGACGCCGGCGAGCTTCATGCCGTTGGTCAGCCACTCGGTCATCTGGCCGATGCCGCGATTGTACTCGACCCACACGTCGAGGAAGTTCTTCCAGTCGAGATTGTCCTCCTTCGGGATGGCGAGGCAGGCGGGCAGGCCGATCACCGGCTCCGTCAGCATCGAGAACTTGCCGATGCTGGGGTTCTTCTTGACGGCGGTCATACCGAGCAGGGCGGCGAAGACGGCGCAATCGACACGCTTGCTCTGAAGCGCCAGCATCACCTCGTCGCGCGTGGCGAAGGCGGTGATGTTGGCTTTCGGGGCGAACCGGCGCGCGGCCATCTCCTGCGTCGAGCCGAGGTCGACGGCGACCTTGATGTCCGGGTTGTTAAGCTCGGACCAGGTCGAGATCGACAGGCTCTCCGGCGCGACCAGCCCGTAGCCGTGCAGGAAGTAGGACTTGGAGAAGTTGATCGACAGCGAGCGCACCGGGGTCGGCGTCAGCGACATGGCGATGTCGGCCTTGTCGGTCTGGAGCTGGATCACCGAGTTGCCGTAGGTCGAATCGACGAACTCGATCTCCACCTCGAGCAGCTTGGCGATATCCCTGGCCATCTCGACGCAGGCGCCCGACCACTCGCCCGACACCGCGCTCTTGACGAAATAGGGCGGCTCGCCGACGAGCGCGGCCACGCGCATCTTCTTGGCGGCGCGGATCTTGGCGAGGGTCGAGGGCGCGCCTTGGGCTTGCGCCGCGCCGCCGGCGGCGGCGGTCCCGGCGACTGCGATGGACCCGGCCGCGGCGAGCTGCACCAGCCTGCGCCGCGACACCGCCTGGTCGAATGCTGTTTTCGAAGTCGTCATGTCATTCCCCTTTCTTGGTTTGATCGGTCCCGGCTTCCGGAAACGGAAGCTGGTGCGGATAGGCGAGCAGCCTTTCCAGCCGCTTGCCGAGGGCGAGCAGGCGCGGCTCCCCGCCGCTGCCGCCCATCAGCTGGATGCCGAGCGGCCGGCGCGTGGCATCGCGCAGCACGGGCAGCGACAGCGTCGGCGCGCCGGCGCAGTTCGCCACCACGTTGAGGTTCTCCCGTTGCAGGAAGTAGAACTTGTCGACCGTGGTCAGCGGCGTCGGCCCGACGGGATAGCCGGGCAGCAGCAGCGCACCGAAGCCGTCGAGCGCCCGGGCGATCTCGCCGGCGAGCCGCCGGCACTGGCGCAGGGCGAGCGCATAGGCGCGGCCGGGGATGCGCTCGCCGAGAAGGACCCTGTTGCGGAACACCTCGCCGAACTTGAGATAGTCGCGCCGCACCTCGGCGGCGAAGCCGTCGGCGACCTCGCGCATCATCACCACGGAGCTCGCGGCGTGGATGGCGCGCAGCGAGGGCAGGGCGACGGTCGAGACGGCGATGCCGTCGGCCCGGAAGATGGCGCAGGCGCGCTCGTAGGCGGCGAGGCTGTCGGGGCTGCATTCGAGCGCGGCGATCCATTCCGGCTCGGGGATGGCGAGGCGCGGCGCGACGGCATCCTCCGCCCCGGCCGCGCCGCCGTTGCCATCCGCGATCACGGCGTAGATGGCCGCGCAATCGGCCACCGAGAGCGCCATCGGGCCGACGCTGTCGAGCGAGGGGCTCAACGCGCACACGCCGTCGAGCGGCACCCTGCCGCTGCCGATCTTGAGGCCGACGATGCCGCAATGGCTGCTCGGCAGGCGGATCGAGCCGGCGGTGTCGGAGCCGATCGAGGCGTGGCAGAAGCCGGCCGCGACCGAAACGCCCGACCCGCTCGATGAGCCGCCGGGAAACAGCTCGTCGTCCCACGGGTTCCGCGCCGGCGGGAAGGGCAGGTCGAAGGCCGGCCCGCCGAAGGCGAATTCATGGCAATTGGCCTTGCCGACGATGACCGCCCCGGCGCGCCGCAGCCGGGCGACCAGCGTGGCGTCTTTCGCCGCGACGCGGTCGAGCCGGCTGCGCGAGCCGCAGGTGGTGGCGACGCCCTCGACGTCGATAATGTCCTTGATCGACACCACCATCCCGTGCAGCGGCCCGCGCTCGGCCGGGTCGAGCGCATCCAGCATCGCGGCCTGCCCGCGCGCCTCGTCGGCCATGACGCGGGTGAAGGCGGAGAGCCTTTCCTCGTGGCGCGCGATGCGCGAGAGCAGGGTTTCGACCGTGCGCGAGACGGCGCCGGGCGAAGCCGCGTCCGCGATGCCGGAACCGCCTGCGGGCGGGGAGGCTTCATTCATGGCGCACGACACTCCCCTCGGCCTTGGCCAGCGCCTCGTTCGTGTCGACCTCGCCCAAGAGTTCGGCGAGGATCGTCAGCCCGCGGGCGAAATCGGCGCGTTCGGTGTCGGACGCGCCGTCCGGGAGGATGGTTTCCAGCAGCAGCGCGATCTCGGGACTGGGGTGGGTCTGTTCCGTCATCGTCGCTGCCCTAGCGGTTGAAGTGGGAGAGGAAGGAGCGGGTCGCCGCGTGGACGGGATTGGCGATCACCTGCTCGGGCGGCCCCTCTTCCACGATCAGGCCGTCGCGCATGAAGACGACCCTGTCGCCGACATCCCGCGCGAAGGCGATCTCGTGGGTGACTATGATCATCGTCATCCCCTCATCGGCGAGGCCGCGCATCACCGCCAGCACCTCGCCGACCAACTCGGGATCGAGCGCCGACGTCACTTCGTCGAACAGCATCACGTCGGGCTTCATCGCCAGCGCCCGCGCGATCGCGACGCGCTGCTTCTGGCCGCCCGACAGGAAGGCGGGGTAGACATCGGCCTTTTCCGCCAGCCCGACCTTTTCGAGCATGGCGAGCGCCTCGGCGCGCGCCTGCGCGCGCGGCTGCTTCAGCACCGTCAGCGGGCCCTCCATGACGTTCTGCGCCGCCGTCATGTGCGGGAAGAGGTTGAAATGCTGGAACACCATGCCGGTGCGGGCGCGGAAGGCCGACAGGGCGCGGTCGCCCGGCAGGCGTTCGCCGGGCCCGAAGGCGAAGCTGCTGCCGTTGACGCAGACGCTGCCGCCGTCGGGGACGACCAGCAGGTTGAGGCAGCGCAGCAGCGTCGACTTGCCCGAGCCGGATGGCCCGATCAGCGCGACGACGCCGCCCTTCGGCACCGTCAGGTTGATGTCGCGCAGGACCGTCAGCGCCCCGAACGACTTGCTCAAGCTGCGGATCTCGATGATGGCGCGCTGTGAACTCTCCTGCATCGCTCAGCCCTTCACGTCGAGGCGGCGCTCGAGCTGCTGAACCAGCAGCGTCGCCGGGAACAGGATGGCGAAGTAGATCACGGCCACGGTGGTGTAGACCTCGAGCGGCCGATAGGTCTCATGCGTCACCAGCTGGCCCTGATAGATCAGGTCTGGCAAAGCGAGGACCGAGACGAGGGACGTGTTCTTCAGCTGGAGGATGGACTGGTTCATCAGCGGCGGCACCATGCGCCGCAGCGCCTGCGGCAGGATGATGCGGCGCATCGTGTCGGCCCGGCGCATGCCCAGCGCCTGCGCGGCTTCCCGCTGGCCGCTCTCGATCGAGATGATGCCGGCGCGGATGATCTCGCAATAGAAGGCGCCGCCGTAGAGCGACAGCGCCAGCATCCCCGCGGTGAGCGCCGAAATCTGGATGCCGAGCAGCACGGGAAGCGCGTAGTAGAACCAGATCAGAATGACCAGAAGCGGCGTGCAGCGGAATATCTCGACCAGGAAATGCGCCGGCAGCCTGACGATCCGCAGCGGCGACAGCCGCGCGAACGCCTCGACCAGCCCGACGAGCAACCCGCCGACGATGCAGGCGACGGTGTAGTAGAGCGTGTTGAGCAGCCCGACCGCGAGAACCTCGCGGTAGGTGTAGATCACGTCGAAATCCCATTGATACATGCCTTGCATCCTCCATGCGGCCGGGGCGCGCGCCCGGCCGCGCCATCTCAGGATTCGACGATGAAACCGTGGCCGAACGGATCGGCGGGATCGATGACGAGCTGGCAGATCCCCATCATGTAGGACTTGGCCCCGATGGTCGGCACGACGCAGGGCCGCCCGTCCGGCAGGGTCGAGCGCGCGGCGGTGCCGGTGAAATGGGTCCCGAGCAGGCTGCGCTGGACGAAGGGCTCGGCCGGATCGTGGGCCCCGGTGGCGACGCGCAGCGCGATATGGGCACTGCTGCCGGTGCCCGAGGGCGTGCGCCCCATGCGGCCCGGCTTGTAGACGTTCGCCGCCAGATAGGCGCTGCCGCGGCCGGCCTCCTGGCGTGCCGTGAAGGTGAACAGGTCGAGCGGGACGGGCTTGCCGCTGGCCGGGTCGGTCAGCGGGCTTTCCGCGCCGATGCTCTCCCACAGCGCCTGCGCCGTGGCGATGATGCGCGGCTCCGCCTTCTGCTCGAGGTCCAGTCCCGCCGACGCGGCATCGATGAAGCCGTAATAGAGGCCGCCGAACGCGACCTCGACCTGAAGCGTCCGGCCGTCGGCCAGCGCGGCCTCGAAGCCGCCGACCCGGTAGGAAGGGACATTGCTGAAGCGCACCTCCTGCACCACGCCGCCGGCAATTTCGGCCTCGATGGAAAGCGGGCCGAGAACCGTATCGAGGACGAAGCGCGTGACCGGCTCGGCGACAGGCACCATGCCCATCTCGATCAGGGCGGCGGCGGTCGCGAAGGTGCTGTCGCCGCAGCCGTCGAACGTGCCCGACGGGTGAAGGAAGATGACGCCGAAGGCCGCTTCGTCGCTGACCGGGTCGGTCAGCACCGCACCGAGAAGGTTGCGATGGCCGCGCGGCTCGCGCAGCGTCGATTCATGCAGCCAGGACATGGTGCGAAGGTAGAACTCCACCTTCTCGCGCATGGTGCGTCCCCGGATCGCCGGATGGCCGGACAAGATGGTGCGCGAGGCCTGGCCGTGATGATGATCGACGCAGGTAATGACATTCCTGGAAAACATGCGAAAACGCCCTTCGATTGCAGCGGCGGCCGATGGCGGCCCGGCATTTCCCGTTGGGAAACGGCCTGTTCCTAGCATCAGAGTAAAGGCCGGCAGAGCGACTACAAACGTCGATTTCGGATAAGTTCATGCGATAAATTCATGCAAAAGGCGCATGAACGCGGCCGGCGGCGCAAAATCGCGCCGGGCTCCTCGGCCGGTGCGCCGTTTCGTGCTATGGCTTGGAGCATGACCCGGTCGGACGCCATCGCCGTCGTCGCAAACCGCGAGGGACAGGACACGCAAGCCCTGCTGCGCGCCGCGGCGGATGCCTGGAGTCAGGCGGGCGCAAGGGTCGTCGGCGTGCTGGCGGAGGACGGCGACGCCGAAGGCGAATGCAGCGCGGCGTTCCTGCGCGACATCGCCTCGGGGCGCCGGTTCTCCATCCATCTCGACGCGGCTCCGGCCGGCACCGCCTGCCATCTCGACACGGCAGGCATCGACGATGCCTGCGCCGGGCTGCTGCCCCAGATCGCCGATGCCGATGTCGTCGTCCTCAGCAAGTTCGGCAAGACCGAAGCGGCGCGCCGGGGCCTGTGGATGGCCTTCCGCGAAGCCGTCGCGGCCGGCAAGCCGCTGCTGACGACGGTTTCGGCGAAGCACCGGGATGCGTGGACCGCCTTCGCGGGCGAAGCCGTCTGGCTGGAGCCGGACAGCGGGTCGATAGAGCGGTGGCGGCAAGCGGTGGAGGGGCAGGGCCGGCGCTAGAGCAGCGGACGTTCTGACGAACGCTCCTTCCGCTGCTCCAGCTTCTTTCCTTTAGCCGCATTTATGCGACGTCAGACGATTCCGTCTGACTGCAAAATGCTTTAGCCGCCTGCCGCCTTTTGCCGTCCCCGGCCGTCGGCGGCGGCCCGGATATCTTCGGCAGCGCCGGGCCTCAGCGCGGCGCGGGCCTCGTCGAGGCCGCGCAGCGCCGAGAACAGCGCTTCCCGATCACGCAGATGCGCGTCGTAGAGAGCGACGAAGATCGAGTTGGTCGTGACATGCGGGCCGGGCGCTTCCTGCGCCCGCCGCAGGCTTTCGTCGGCGGCACGCTTCGCGGCGCGGACGGCAGCCAGCGACGCCTCGACGGCGGCGAAACCGTCGCGATAGCGATCCCGCTCCGCGACTTCGGTGAGCGCGTCACGCGGTGGCTTGTAATGCATCATGCCGCAAATCTCCCGGCTGGAGCGCTGTCGCCGCCCTGCCGTGCTCCGCTTTCGCCCTTCGTTTCGCTGGCCGGCGGCACGGCGATGCCATGCCGGCCGGCCCGGGTTCGCGATCTCGCGCTAGATCCCCTTCAGCAGGTTGCCGGCGGCAAGCACGAGGAAGGCGACCAGCAGCAGCCAGTAGCTGTAGGCCCCGAGGGTGCCCAGCGAGATGCCGATTACCGGCAGCAGCGAGATGACGGCCAGAACGATGGCGATGATGAACACGATCTTGGTGGGTGCGCTCAGTTCCATTTTCCCTCTCCATAGTCCTCGCCGGACATGCCCGGACCATTCCGGGCGAAGCGGCGCAGCGAATAATATCGCGTCGTCCCGCCAGGGAAAACAAAAAACTGGATAAAAAATGTCATGTTTATGGCAACGCGTTCCGGTAGGGCGCGGACGCGGAAAAACCGACCCTCGGCGACGACCCGACTTCGCGACTTTAGGGCAATGCCGCCGTCGCGGTGGAAATGTCGACGGAGACGGTGATGCGGCCTTCGTTGACGGTCCATTTGCGCACTTGCGGCTCGCGCTGGCCGGCCAGAACGAAGGGGTCCCTGCCGGCGATCGCCTCGGCTTCCGCGAGCGAGGCGGCCCGGACGATGGTGAGCCCTTCGCCCGCCATCTCTCCACCCGGCTCGCTGAGCGGACCGGAGGCGAAGAGCACGCCCGATTGCTCGAGCTCGATCATATAGACCAGATGCGCATGCAGATGGGGCCGCATCTCGGCCATCGGCACCAGCGGCCGGTTGAGGATGACGTAGAGCTCGCGCTTCATCATCGGCCGCATCAGCTCGGCGATGGCGGCGGTATCGTCGTTCTCAGCCGTCATGCCGGTCCTGCACGGTGATGTAGCTGAGGACCTGCTTGGTGGTCTCGCGATAGTGGTTGTCGAGCGCCTTGACCGCCCGGTCGGCGTCGCGGGCGAGCACCGCCTCGATGATGTCGCGATGCTCGTCGCTGGGATCGCGCGATTGCAGGGAGGCGCCGGCCTTCGTCGCGCGGACGAGGCGAAAGCGCTCCGCCTGGTCGAAAAGCAGGCTGGCGAGGTTCATCTGCCACCGCGAGCCGCAGGCGGACAGGAGCTCCATGTGGAAGGCGCGGTGATGCGTCGCCCATTTCGAGGAGACCTCGTCCTCCGGCGAGCGGGGGATCGGCGTGCGGCTGATCGCGTGATACGCGGCGACCACGCGCGTCTCCCAGGCGATGTCGCCCTGCTCGATCGACTTGCGCAGCGCCACGCTCTCGATGATGAGGCGGGTTTCCATGACGTCCGTGACGTCGCCGGCGCTGATCGGCGCGACGCGGAAGCCCCGCTGCCCGACCGAGGTGACGAGCCGCTCCGCGGCGAGGCGCGTCAACGCCTCCCTGAGCGGGCTGACGCCGACATCGTAGGTCGAGCGCAGCTCGTCCGAGCGCAGCGGGGCGTCCGGCGCGAGCACCCCCCACAGGATGTCGGAGCGGATCCGGCGATAGACGCGTTCGGTCAGGGTGCGCGGTTCGTCGCCGTCGGTCTCGAACGGCTGCGCATCTGGGCTTTCGGATGTGATCGATCTTTTCATGATTTCGTTATTGACACGTATGACGGTCAGGTTCTACTATTTTTGGAAATTACAGCAAACTTTCCAAAAAGAAAAGCTTGGTCAGCCGTAGCGGTCTGGTCCGGCCCGGGAGGACATCGTGAGCCATGCATGCGTGCGGGTTCTGCCGCGCATCGGGGCGGCATTCTGCCGGGCGGTCCGCCCGCCGGCCGCGTCGGTGACGGGAAAGGCTCTCAATGCACGCCTCCGCTGACCGGGCCTGGGGCGGGGCCGATGGCGGGCCGTCGCCGGTCCCGGCCGCCGCCGGCCTTGCCCCTGTTCCCGGCATCATGCATCTCGTCGACCTCGCTCGTGGATCGCTTTTCCTGCCCGGCGTCTTCGTGGCGGCGCTGACCGCAAGATCGATCATACGACATCTCCGCGAACGCAGCCACCTCGGACAGGTCATGGCGGCATTCGGTCCCATCCTGTTCTTGGCTCAACTGCTGCGGAAGGCCGAGGGCAGGGCGCCGATCTTCCCGTCCCGGCCGCGCATACTGTCGCAGGCCGGCAATTCCGGCATTGGCTTCACCCGCTCATCTTGCCGCATCGCCGAAAGGGCGGATGCCCGCCGCGCGCCGCGCCGGACGGGCTGACGAGGAATCCGAGAAAAGGAGAACGACCGTGACAAGCGTGGGAGTGATCGGCCTGGGTCAGATGGGCCTTCCGATGGCGCGGAACCTGATGAAGGCCGGCTTTCCGGTCGTCGGCTATCGCCGCGGCGACGCCTCGGATCTCGCGGCGGCGGGCGGCAAGGTCGCGGGCTCCGTCCGCGAGGTGGCCGAGAGCTGCGAGATCATCCTGTGCTGCCTGCCTTCGGCCGCCGCGCTGGAGGAGGTGGTGGACGGCCCGCGCGGGCTCGCGGCGGGCGATTGCGCCGGCCGGGTCCTGGTCGAGCTGTCGACGCTCGACACCGGGGTCAAGCGGCGGATGGCCGGGCGGCTGGCCGAACGTGGCGGCGAGATGCTCGACTGCGCGATCAGCGGCATCCCGCGGATGATGGAGGAACGGGCCGGCGTCGTCTTCGTCAGCGGCGCGGGGTCCGTCGCGGAGCGCGTGCAGCCGCAGCTCGACGCGATCTCGGCCAAGGTCTTCTACATGGGCCCGTTCGGGGCGGCGCTGAACGCCAAGCTCTGCGCCAACATGCTGGTGGCGATCAACATCGCCGCCACCGCCGAGACCCTGACCTTCGGCCGCAAGCTCGGCATCGACCCGATGCGGCTTTACGAGGCGCTCAAGGACGGCGCGGGCGGCTCGCTCCAGTTCACCGCGCGCGGCGGGCGGATGGCCGCGCACGACTGGGACAAGGTCATGGGCTCGACGGCGACACTGGCCAAGGACATCGGCCTGATAGAGGCGCGCGGCGCCGAGACCGGATGCCCGATCCCCGTCCTCTCGGCGGCGGCCGAGCTCTACGGGCTGGCGATGGCGGAAGGCCATGGCGACCGGGACGTGGCCGCCGTCTATGCCTCGGCGGTGCGGCGCGCCGGCCTCGATGACGGTATCAAGTAACTGGAGAAGCATTCGAGATGCGTGACTACAAGCTCGCCACCGGCGTCGTCGACGGAGCCGAACAACCATTGCTGCTTCTCGACGGGGCGGTCTACACGCTGGGCGAGGTCCTCGGCGCGCATGCGCCGGCCTCGCTGCTCGACGTCTTTCGCGACTGGGCGCGGTTCGACGGGCTGATCGCGCAAGCGACGCCCGCGGGGCCGGGGCGCGATCCGGCGACTGTGGAGTACCGCACGCCGATCGCGATGCCGCCCAAGGTGATCTGCGTCGGCACCAACTACCGCGACCATCTGGCCGAGATGAAGGTGACCACGCTGCCGGTGTTCCCCTATTCGTTCATGCGGCCCTATACGTCGCTCGCCGCGCATGGCGAGGCGATCCACCTGCCACAACTGCCCAAGATGGTCGACTGGGAGGCCGAACTCGGCATCGTGATCGGCACCTCGGTCGGGCCGGGCAGCGGCGTCGACCCCGCCGACGCGATCGCGGGCTATACGGTCATCAACGACGTGTCGGCCCGCGACTGGATCCAGAGCCGGCCGCATGTCGGCATCGACTGGGTGATGCAGAAAGCATGGGACAGGTTCCAGCCGACCGGCCCGTGGATCACGCCTGCCCGCTGCGTCGCCGACCCGCAGAACCTCGCCATCGAGCTCCGGGTGAACGACGTCACCAAGCAGAAGTCCAACACCTCGTCGATGATCTTCGGCGCGATCGACATCGTGCGGCACCTGTCCTCGATCATGACGCTGGAGCCGGGCGACCTGATCGCCACCGGAACCCCGGCCGGGGTCGGGTTCGGCCGGACCCCGCCCGAGAGCATCCGCCCCGGCGACCGCATCACGGTCACGATCGAGGGGCTGGGCCAGCTCGAGAACACCTTCGTCTAATCCCGTTCAGGGCAGCAAGTGAGGAATGCACATGATCAAAGTCAGCCGTATCGCCCACGCGGCGTTCGAGACGCCTGATCTCAGCGCGCAGGTCGATCACTACACGCGCGTGATGGGGCTTACTCTGGTCGATCGCGACAGCGAGGCCGCCTATCTCTCGGCCGGGGCCGACCACCATACCGTGGTGCTGCGCGCCGGCGGCGGCGCGGCCTGCCATGCGCTCGGCTTCCAGCTGCCGGCCGGCACCGACCTCGGCGACTACCAGCGGCAGATCGAGGCGCACGGCATCAAGACCCGGCGCCTGTCGGACAGCCAGCCCGCCATCGCCGACCTTCTCGCGTTCGAGGACAGCAAGGGCACCCGCGTCGAGGTCTTCGCCAGGGCCGAGCCCGCGGGCGTGCCGGTGGGGCGGCAGCCGGGGATCGCCCCCAACAAGCTCGGCCATGTCGCGTTCAACGCCGTGGACCTGAATGCGGCGGTCAAGTTCTACTGCGACGTCCTCGGCTTCAAGGTCAGCGACTGGATGGGCGACTTCTTCGCCTTCCTGCGCTGCGGGGCGGACCACCACACGATCAACCTCGTGTCCGGCAAGGCGAACAAGATGCACCACATCGCCTTCGAGCTGCGCGACTGGACCCACATCCGCGACGCGTGCGACCACCTCGCCCACGACCGCATCGCGCTGGTCTGGGGCCCCGTGCGCCACGGCATCGGCCACAACATCTCGACCTATCACCGCAACGCCGACGGCCAGATCATCGAGCTGTTCTGCGAGCTCGACCGCGTCAACGAAAGCCTCGACATCTACGAGCCGCGCCTCACCCACCAGACGTTCCCGCAAGGCGGGCAGACATGGGAGGACGTGCTGCTCGCGGCCAACATGTGGGGATCGCCGCCGCCGGAGGGGTTCCTGGACTGAGCCGGGCCTTCCCCGCGCGGGTGCGGCGGCGTTCCTCCCGCGCTTTTGTCCGTGCCCGCGTCTTCCCGCCCCGGGCTGGCGCTGCCGCCCGGGGCGGGAGCTAACGAGATTTCTACAGGAGTGTCCCGTCCATGGTCACGGCAAGTTCGGCAACCGGCGCACCGCCGCTCGAGGTCATCGTATTTCCCGGCGGGTTCAACTGGCCGCTGTTCGTCGCGGAGGCGAAGGGCTTCTTCGCGCAGGAGGGAATCGGCGTGAACCTCACCCCGACGCCGGATTCCCAGTACCAGATGGTCGGCTTCATCGACGGGAAGTTCGATATCGCCATGACGGCGATCGACAACGTGATCGCCTATGCCGAGGGGCAGGGGGCCGCTCCGACCGAGAAGGCGCCCGACATCGTCGCCGTCATGGGCATGGACAACGGCTTCCTGCGGCTCGTCTCGGTGCCCGAGGTGACGTCAATTGCGGAGCTGAAGGACAGGCAGGTGGGCGTCGACGCGCTGACCACCGGCTACGCCTTCGCGCTGCGGGAAATGCTCGAGCGCGGCGGGCTCGATCCGGCGCAGTTCGAATATGTGCGCGCCGGAGGCGTCCTGAAGCGGTTCGAAGCCCTGATGAACAGGGAGTTCGCCGCGACCCTGCTGGTCTCCCCGTTCGAGGCGGCGGCGGCACGCGAGGGCTTCCACGTTCTCGGCAACGCCACGGATGCGCTGGGCGCCTATCAGGGGGTGGTCGGCGCGGTGCGGCGCGACTGGATCGCCGGGAACGAGGCGCGCCTGATCGGCTACATCCGGGCCTGCCGGTCGGCGCTGGCGTGGCTCCACGACCCGGCCAACAAGGAGGAGGCCATCGCCATCCTGCAAGCGGCGGTTCCGGCCATGGCGCCGGCCGTCGCCGCGGCGTCCCATGCCATCCTGCTCGATCCGCGGCTCGGCTTCTTCCGCACGCCGCGGATCGACGAGGCGGGCGTGGCGAAGGTGCTGGAGCTGCGGGTGAAATATGCCGAGCCGGCCAAGGCGCTTTCGGACCCGACGAAATACTACGACACGCGCTTCGTCGAGGCGGCCTTGAAATAGCCGTCAGGGTTCCCGGACGCGCTCGACCGGCGTGTAAAAATTTCCAAAATCTATTGACTTTGGAAAATTGAGGGCCAATCATGCCGCAAGCTCGATCCGTCTCCCTTTTCATAGCACGGGGAACGGAAGCAGGCGCCCCAGGCCCAAACATCAACAAATACCTACCAAGAGAGGGAGCTCGGCTCATGCGAATGATTGCACGCTACATTTCCCGCCTGTCTGCCGTTTCTGTCGTCGGCCTCGTCGCGGCGACGGCGTCGGGTTTCGCTCAGGAAACGATCAAGATCGGCGTTCTTCTGGACCAGACCGGACGGACATCCTTCTACTCCCTGCCCGTCAACGAGGGGACGGAGATGGCGGTCGAGGCGCTGAACGCCGCCGGCGGCATTCTCGGCAAGAAGGTCGAGCTGCTTCTGGAAGACGACAACGGCCGGCCGGACCTTTCCGCGACCAAGGCGCGCAAGCTGGTCGAGGAGGGCGTGGTCGCCATCGTCTCGAATTCGAATTCGGGCGCGACGCGCCAGGCCATCGGCATCACCGCCGAGTCGCTGACGCCGCAGCTCGCCTCGGCCAACGCCTCCGAGACGCTGACCACCATCGACAATTCCTGCTTCTTCCAGCTCGGGCCGGTCGAGTCGATCCAGATCAGCACCATGCTTGAATACGCCAAGACGCAGGGCTTCAAGAAGGTCGCCCTCGTCGGCGACAGCTCCGGCCTGTCGGTCTCCGTCGTCGACGAGTTCCGCAAGTACCTGAACGAGGCCGGCTTCGAGATCATCGAGGAGCAGCTCATCCCGGCCGGCGCCCAGAACGCCATCGCCCAGATGCAGCGGGTCCGCGCGGCCAATCCCGAGGCGATCTTCCAGGTGGCGCAGATGGGGCCGCAGGCGGTCCAGTTCTTCCAGGCCTATCACCAGCTCGGCCTCACCGCGCCGATCCTCGGCACCTTCAACCTGTCCACCCCGTCCTACCTGACCACGGCCAAGGACCTGATGGACGGCACCGTCTTCACCGACGCCTTCGACCCGGGCAAGGAAGAGGCGGCCAGCTTCGCCGAAGCCTACGAGGCGCGGTTCGGCCAGGCGCCGTCGTCGTTGCAGGGCTACGGCTACGACAGCGTCATGCTGATCGCCGATGCCATCACGCGGGCGAACTCGACCGACCGCGCCGAGATCTGCAAGGCGATCTCCGAGACGCAGGGCCTCGCGCGGGTGATGGGCGCCAAGGGCACCGGCTTTGACTTCTCCCACGGCGACCGCCGCGGTTTCCACCACGACGGCGTGGTCGTGCGGAAGATCGAGAACAACGCCTACACGCCGGCCATCTTCAGCGGCGCGGATCGTTGATCTAGGACAGGGGCACCCGACGTGGCCGATTTCTATGAACTTCTCGTAAGCGGCGTCGCATCCGGGTGCCTCTATGCCTTGATGGCGCTGTCGTTCCTTCTGGTGATGCGCCCGACCGGCATCGTCAATTTCGCGGTCGGGCAATATGCGATGCTCGGCGGCTTCGCCGCCGTCGCCATCACCACGACCATCCTGCTTCCCTGGCCGGATCTGCCGTTTGTGCCCGGCCTGATCGCCGTGCTGGCGATCATGGCGCTGCTGGGCGCGACCATCGAATGGGTGGCGATCCGGCCGCTGGTGCGGCGCGGGGCCTCTCATCTGGCACTCATGCTCAGCCTTCTCGGCGTGCTGCTGGTTCTGATGGAGGTCGGCGCGCGCTTCGGTGGCACCGAGGCGCTGCCGACGGAGCCGCCCTTCGGCTTCCGCCGGGTCGAGTTCGGCCCGTTCGCCGGGACGCCCCAGAGCTTCTTCACCATCGCGCTGACGCTGATGGTCTTCGCGGCAGTCTGGTTCTTCTTCGAGCGTACGCTGTGGGGCCGGGCCTTCGAGGCCGTCGCCATCGACCGGCAGGCGGCGCAATTGATGGGGGTCGACCTGCGGATCGTCACCGTCGCCGCCTTCGCTTCGTCGGCCGTCGTCGCCGGCCTTGTCGGCGTGCTCATCAGCGGCAGCACCGGGGCGTTCTATCAGATCGGCATGCCGCTCACGGTGCAGGGTTTCACGGCGCTGGTGATCGGCGGGGTCGGCCGGGTGGACGGCGCGCTGATCGGCGGCATCCTCCTCGGGCTGATCGAGGCCTTCGTCATGCGCTACCTGCCGGTTCCCTCGGCGCTGGCGCTGGCGGTGCCGCTGGTCCTGCTGCTGGCCTTCCTCGTCGCGCGCCCGACCGGACTGCTCGCCAACAAGGGAGGGCACCATTGATGCAGTCGCGCCTGCTTTTCCTTGCCCTGGTGGTCGCGCTCTGCGTGGTCGGTTTCTACCTCAATTCCTATCAGGCTGACATCTACCGCAAGCTCCTGCTGTGGATCGCGCTGGGGATCGGGTTCAACTTCCTGTTCGGCATCTGCGGCCAGGTCGCGTTCTCGCATTTCGCCTTCTACGGCCTCGGCGCCTACTGGATCGTGATCGCGCTGTTCCAGTTCCACCTGCCGCTGCCGGTCGCCGTCCTGATCGGCATCGTGCTTGCCGGCGTGGTCGCGCTGCTGATCGCCATCCCCTCGACCCGGCTGGAGGGGCCGTATCTCGCCCTCGCGACGCTGGCGCTGGCCCAGCTCTTCCATCTCGGGATCGTGTCGGGGCGCGACTTCACCGGCGGCGACACCGGCGTCGGCGGCTACCGGCTGCCCGACATCCTCGGCTTCCAGGTGACGGGACCGTGGTACACGGCCTGCCTCGTGCTGCTGTGCGCGGGCACCTATGTCCTGCTCAACCGCATCGACAGGTCCTGGTTCGGCCGGGCGTGCCGCGCGGTGCGCGACAACCAGGCCGCGGCGCAGGCCATGGGCGTCAACGTGCCGCTCACCAAGGTCATCGCCTTCACCCTGACAAGCGTGCTGGCGAGCGTGGCCGGCTTCTTCTACGCCTTCGTGGACAATCTGGTCGCACCGGGCGCGTTCAGCCTCGAGAACATGTTCATCCTGCTGTTCATGATCATCGTCGGCGGCTCGGGCCGGCAGCTCGGCGCGGTGATCGGGGTGATCATCCTCTATGCGGCCCCGTTCTTCATCGAGCCGCTGATCGGGCATTTCCACTTCATGGCCTTCGGTGCGCTGGTCGTGGTGCTGATCATCTTCCAGCCCAAGGGGCTCGTCGCGTTGCTCGACACGGCGCTGGCCCGGGTGAACGGCGTCGCGAAGAAGGGGGCACAGCCATGAGCAACCCGACCCCGCTCCTGTCCGTGCGCGGGCTGACCAAGCGGTTCGGCGGCCTGACGGCCGTCTCCGACCTCGATTTCGACCTCGAGCCCGGCGAGATCCTCGCCATCATCGGGCCGAACGGCGCCGGGAAGTCGACCACCTTCAACCTGATCTGCGGCGCGATGCCGCCGACGGCGGGGACGGTGACGCTGGAAGGCCGCCGGATCGACGGATTGCAGCCGAACCGCATCGCCGAGCTCGGCATCTACCGTACCTTCCAGCACAACATGCCCTTCAAGGGCATGTCGGTGACCGACAACATCCTCGTCGGCCGCCACGCCCGGCGCGCCTCCAGCCTCTGGAGCGTCCTGCTCGGGCGCGCGAGCGTCGCCGAGGCCGAGCGGGCCGCGCGCGACAAGGTGCTGGACATCGCGCGCTTCGTCGGCATCGACACCCTGCTCGACGCGGACGTGACGACGCTGTCCTTCGGGCAGGGGCGTCTTCTGGAGATCGCCCGCGCGCTCGCCGGGGAGCCGAAGATCCTGCTGCTCGATGAGCCGGCGGCCGGGCTGACGCTCTCGGAATGCGCGCGCCTGTTCGATCTCATCAAGGATGTCGCGCGGCAGGGGATTTCGGTCCTGCTGATCGAGCACGACATGCATTTCCTGCTGCCGCTGACGGACAGGATCGTCGTGCTGAACTTCGGCGGCAAGATCGCGGAAGGCACGTCGAGCGAGGTGCGCGCCAACCCGGCCGTGGTCGACGCCTATCTCGGCAAGCTCGGCGCGGCGAGCGAGAATGTGGGGGCGTTCCATGCTTCGCGTTGAAGACCTGAGCGCCGGATACGGCGCGGCGTCGGTTCTCAAATCCGTCTCGCTCGATGTCGCGCAGGGCGAGGTCGTGGCGCTGCTCGGCCCCAACGGGGCCGGCAAGTCCACCCTGATGAGCTGCATCATCGGCCTCCTGACGCCGTCGGCGGGCACGATCACCATCGACGGCCATGTCGTGAACCGCGAGCCGACCTACCAGACCATAAAGCGCGGCGTCGCGCTGGTGCCGGAGGGGCGTCGCGTTTTCGGGCCGTTCACGGTGCGCGACAATCTCAGGATGGGCTCGCTGCGGCTGCGCACCAGCGGGGCCGTCAGCTTCGACGAGCGTCTCGACTACGTCTACGGCCTGTTCCCGCGGCTGAAGGAACGGCAGGGCCAGATGGCGGGGACGTTGTCGGGCGGCGAGCAGCAGATGCTGGCGATCGGACGCGCCCTGATGTCCAACCCGCGCCTTCTGCTGCTGGACGAGCCGTTTCTCGGCCTCGCGCCCAAGGTGGTCGACGAAATCCGCGCCGCCGTCGAAGCCCTGCGCGCGGCGGGATTGACCCTGCTCCTGGTCGAGCAGAAGCTCGACATCGCGCTCGGCATCGCCTCGCGCGCCTATGTGCTCATCAAAGGCAGGGTGGGGCTCAGCACGACGTCGCAGGAGCTGCTCGCGCGCGACGATCTCTCCGATCTCTACTTCTCGCTGGCGAGCCAGTCCGACACGATGGAGGAGGCATGATGTCCCGGCGGCAGATCATACGCGGCGCGTCGCTGCTGACGATGGACGCCGGTCTTGGCGAGATCGAAAGCGCCGACGTCCTGATCGAGGACGGCCGGATCGCGTCCATCGGAGCCGTCGCGGCAGAGGACGCCGAGATCATCGACGGCCGCGGCAGGATCCTGATGCCGGGCATGATCGACGGCCACAGGCACCTGTGGCAGGACATGGCCAAGAACTACCGCTTCGGCAACTTCATGTTCGAGACCAATGTCCGTTTCGGGCCGGTCTTCTCGGCCGAGGATTTCCACCTCGCCAACCTGATCGGGGGGCTCACCGCGCTCGACGCCGGCGTGACCACGGTGGTCGATTTCTGCCACCTCGTGGAGGATTACGAGCAGGCGCATGCCGCGGCGCTCGGCACCAGGGCCTCGGGCGTCGCCGGCTTCTTCTGCCCCCAGCTCCTGCCGCGGAGGCGCAGCTACGGCCCGGGATCGTCCATTCCCGCCGAGGAAGCCTGGGCCCAGACGATGGGCCCCGCCGATCCCGCCCTAGTCGACGACCTGCTGCGCGTGCGGACGGAGCTGTTCGCGGCTTCCGACGATCCGCTCCAGTTCGGCCTGTGCCTCACCGCCTTCGAATTCTCGCCCCGCCGTCCGCAGGACGTGTTGGCAGAGTTCGATCATGCGAAGCGCTTCGAGGTCTCGCTGCTGACCCAGCATCTCCTCGGCACGACCGGGGCATGGCGGATGGGGCTCGACCGCGAGTACCGCATCATTCCCGAGCTGGCGCGCGCGGGATTGATCGGCCCGGGCTATCTTGCCGCGCACGGCACCGGCCTGAGCGACGAGGAGCTGAAGATGATCGCCGATGCCGGCGGCGCGCTGGTCTCGACGGTGATGGGCGAGGCGGGCTATGCCCATCCGCCCGCGCATGCCCGCTTTCGCATGGCGGGCGGCGCGGCGGCCATCGGCGCCGACGGCACCGGGCGCGACACGCACGACTATTTCCAGCACATCCGCGCCGCGAAGCACACGCTGTTCCGGGACGAGCGCAACTTCATGCTCGGGCACAGCCTGCCGCCGGAGGTCCATCTCGGCCTCGCGACCATCGAAGGCGCGCGCGCCCTCGGCCTCGACGGGCAGATCGGCTCGATCAGCGTCGGCAAGCGCGCCGACCTCGTCCTCCTGCGCTGCGACCGTAGCTTCTTCCCGCGCATCGGCACGCTGGCCTCACGCGTGTTCGGCTATTCCAGCATCGAGGACGTCGAGAGCGTCTGGGTGGCGGGGCGCAGGGTCAAGGCGGACGGCAAGCTCGTCGGCCACGACTGGAACGATCTCTATGCGCTCTCGGCCAAGGCCTGGGAGCGTATCGAGAAGGACGCGCTCAGCATCACCTTCACCGGCGAGATGCGGCCCACCTTCCCGGCGAAGGATAGCTGAGCGGGAGCGGGCGAGAGCCCGCGCCCGGACCTTCCCATCACCGCTCGCGCGGGCCTGCCACGGCCGCGCGCAATTCGGCCGGCACGTCCGCAAGGCGCGCGCCGGCGCGCAGGTCGAGCGCCGCCGTCCACAGCGAGACGGCGCGGGCGCGGGGCAGGTCGCGGATCACGATCCCTGTGCCGGCGGCGTCGGCGACCCGCGCATCCCATGCGGCGTCCGGCAGGTCGCGCCATTCGACGTCGAGATGAACCGTCGAATGGAAGATCAGGTTGCGCAGGGCCGCCGGCGGCAGCGTCGCGCCGAGCGCGACGGCATCGGGGTCGGCCGCGGCATGGACCGGGAGCCGCCCGCCCTCCGCTTGGCCCTGCCGCACCGAGGCGAGGATTTCCGCCTGCGCGCGGGCGGCGAGCCCGACGCCGGCGACGACATGGGCGCGGGTGACGCCGGCTGCGGGCGCGGCCAGCGCCCTGTCGTCGATGCCGTTGAGTATCCTCGCGAAATAGGCGGTCGCGCCGCGCGCCAGCGCCAGATCGGCCGCCGGCGCGTTGGCGGCGTCGTAGCGGGCGCCAGCGCCCTGCCGCGCCCGCAGCGCCGCCCGCGCGGCATCGAGCGGGTCGCTCACGGCTCGCGCCCCTCGACCAGCACGCGGGCGAAGTTCAGCCTCTCGATGATCGGCGCGTCGGAGAAGCGGAACAGGTCGAACTGGGTTTCGGCCTGAAGGGACCACGGGACCCAGGACGGGACGACGAAGATGTCGCCGATGTCCAGCCGATGGGTCGTGCCGTCGAGCACCACCGAGCCGCGGCCCTCGAACACCTGGAACACCGAGGCGCCGACCTCGCGGCGCACCGGCGTCTCGGTTCCCGCGCGCAGGCGGTGGAACTCGCAGCGGATCGTCGACATCACGTCGCCGCCGGTGGTCGGGTTGACGTAGCGGATGGCGGCGTGGCCCTGTTCCACCGTGGCCGGCTGGCCCTCGTCCTCGAGCAGGAGCTGCTCGGTCAGGGCGCGGTCGGTGTGTTCCCACCGATAGGCGCCGATGGGCGAGGAGGGCGTGTCGCGCAGCCCCGAAAGCGGGCGCAATCCCGGATGGCACCACAGGCGTTCGCCGCGCGAATAGCGCGGCGTCGCGTAGTCCGTCACCCGGTCCGATCCGAACTCGAAGAACCCGACGTCGTTCTGGTAGCTGAACGGAATGTCCAGCCCGTCGATCCACGCCATCGGATGGTCGGTGTCGTTGTGGTGGCCATGGAAATGCCAGCCCGGCGTCAGCAGCAGGTCGCCCCGGCTCATCCGCACCGGGTCGCCGTTGACCACGGTCCAGACGCCGTCTCCCTCGACCACGAAGCGGAACGCGTTCTGGGAATGGCGGTGTTCCGGCGCGGTCTCGCGCGGGCCGAGATACTGGATCGCGCACCACAGGGTCGGCGTGATGTAGGTGTGCCCGCCGAGGCCGGGATTGGCGAGCCCGAGCGCCCGGCGCTCCCCGCCGCGCCCGACCGGAACCAGCTCGCCCGACTTGCGTGCCAGCGGCAGCAGGTCGGCCCATTTCCAGATATGGGGCAGCGCCCGCGGCGTCGGGTGCTGCGGCATCAGCCCGCCGATCTGCGTCCAGAGCGGCTTGATGTTCTGGGCTTCGAAGCCGGCATAGAGCGCGCGCAGCTCCGGCGTGTCCTCGGGTTGCATTGCATTGTCCATCGGCAACTCCTGAATCCGGGCGGCCTAGACCGCGTCGGGCTGGTTGGGCGGGGCGGCGTCACGAAAGGCCGGGATGGCGTCCAGCGCGGCGAAGATGCGCGCGATGGTCGGCCAGCCGGCGGTCTCGATGGAAAAGCGGCGGTTGTTCCAGACCTGGGCGTAGAGGCACAGGTCGGCCATGCCCGGCGCGTCGCCATGGCAGAAGGCGCCGGTCGCGGCGTCGCCCGCCAGCCGGGTCTCCAGCGCGTCGAAGGTGGTGCGCACCCAGTGGGTGAACCACTCCTTCTGGGCGTCCTCGTCCGCGCCGAACTGCTCGGCGAGCCGCCCCAGCACGCGCAAATTGTTCAGCGGATGGATCTCGCAGGCGATCATCTGCGCCAGCGAGCGCACCCGGGCGCGCCCGTCGGCGTCGGCCGGCAGCAAAGCGGGCTGCGGCCGGGTCTCGTCCAGCCACTCGATGATCGCCAGCGACTGGGTCAGGACGGTGCCGTCCTCGCGCTCCAGCGCCGGGACCAGCCCGGCCGGGTTCAGCGCCAGGAAATCGGGCCGCCGGGTGTCGCCGCGCCGCAACTGGTAGGCGACGTAATCGTACTCCAGCCCCTTGAGGTTCAGCGCGGCGCGCAGCCGCGCCGAGGTCGAGGAGCGGAAGAAATTATGCAGCCGCGGCGTCATTCGCGCGCCCCGATGGTGGTGGTGATCTCGCCCAGCCCGACGATGTGGACGGTGCAGACATCGCCCGGCGCCAGCGCGCCGACGCCTTCGGGCGTCCCGGTCATGATCAGGTCGCCGGGCCTGATCTCGACCGAGCGCGACAGGATCGAGATCACCTCGGGCACCGACCAGATCATCTTGGCGAGGTCGGAATCCTGCCGGACGGCACCGTTGACGCTCAGCCGTATCGTGCCTTCCAGCACGTGGCCGACCGCGGCCACCGGATGCACCGGGCCGATCACCGCCGACCGGTCGAACGCCTTGCCCCAGTCCCATGGGCGACCCTGCTCGCGGGCGGCAAGCTGGAGGTCGCGGCGCGTCAGGTCGTTGCCGATGGCGTAGCCCCAGACGTGGCCGAGCGCATCGGTTGCGGCGATGTCGCGCCCGCCCTTGCCGATGGCGACGACGAGCTCGCCCTCGTAATGGAAGTTCGAGGTCTCGGGCGGATAGGCGACGGTCTCGCCGTCATCCACCACCGCGTCGGCCGGCTTGGTGAAGAAGAAGGGCGGCTCGCGGTCCGGGTCGCGGCCCATCTCGCGGGCGTGGGCGGCGTAGTTGCGCCCGACGCAGAAGATGCGGCGCACCGGAAAGCGGTCTGTCGAACCGGCGACGGCTACGGTCGGGGTCGGCGGCGCGGCGAATACGAGGGTCATCTTCAGGCGTCTCCTTGGGGCGAGAGCGGCACGTTCATCGATGTCAGCCGCCTTTCAGCAGCGCCTGACGGTCGATCTTGCCGGTGCCCGTCTTGGGCAGCTCGGCGACATATTCGACGATGCGCGGATATTTGTGCGGCGTCAGGCGGGACTTGACGAAGGCCTGCAACCGGCGGGTCTGCTCCTCAGTGGCGTCCTCGCCGTCGCGCAGGCGGATCACCGCCTTGAGCGTCATGCGGCGGTCGGCGAGCTGGACGCCCAGCACGGCGCACTCATGCACCTGCGGGTGCTCGTTGAGGCATTTCTCCACCTCGAGAGGCCAGACCCATTGCCCGGACACCTTGATCAGGTCGTCGGCCCGGCCCTGGAAATAATAGTAGCCGTCCTTCTCGATGAAGCGGTCCCCGGTGTTCAGCCAGTCGCCGCGCATCGTCTCGCGGGTCTTGTCCGGGCGGTTCCAGTAGAGCGGCGCCGAGGAGTGGCCACGCACATGCATGATCCCTTCCTCGCCCGGCCCGACCGCCTTGCCGTCCGCGCCCTCCAGGCGGATCTCGTAGCCGGGCACGCGCGCGCCGGCGGCACCGATGCGGTGATCGTCATGCCGGTTGGAGAGGTAAATGTGCAGCGCCTCGGTCGAGCCGAGCCCCTCGGTCGGACCATGGCCGACCAGCGCCTTCCACGCGTCATAGACGTCCTGCGACAATATCTCGGCCGCCGACATCGACAGGCGCAGCGAGCTCAGGTCGCGCGCCTCGACGCCCGGATGGCGGGTCAGCGCGGTATAGAGCGTCGGCAGGCCGAAGAAGACCGTGGGGCGCCAGGTCTCGATGGCGTCCAGCACCGGCTCGGGTCGCGGCTGGCCGGGCAGCAGGAGCGATGAGGCGCCGACCGAGAAGGGGAAGATCAGCGAGTTCCCGAACCCGTAGGCGAAGAAGATCTTCGGCACCGAAAAGCACATGTCGTCCGGCCGCAGGCCGAGGATGTGCCGGCCGAACGAAGCCTGGATATAGGCCGCGTCGTGGTGCAGGTGCACGATGCCCTTGGGCCGGCCTGTCGAGCCGGACGAGTACATCCAGAACGCCATGTCGAACGGGGTGGTGTCGGCCACCTCCAGCGTGTCGGGCTGGCCGGCGAGAAAGGCCGCGGCCTCGACCTGTCCGGCGCGGGCCGGACCGTTGACCACGATCACCTGCTCGAGCGCCGTGTTCGCCAGCGCCTCGGGGCCGAACTGGTCGGCCAGATCCGCCTCGCACAGGGCAAAGCGCGCGCCGGTGTCCTGAAGGAAGAAGTTCAGATCGTCGGGCCGGCTCTGAATGTTCAGCAGCACCGGCACGAAACCCGCCCGCACCGCGCCGAAGAACGCCGCCGGATAGACCGGCGTATCGTCGAGGAAGAACGGAATCCGCTCGCCGCGCCGCAATCCCGCCGCCTTGAAGGCGTTGCCCCAGCGGGCCGCCTCGGCGATCAGCGCGGCATAGGTCAGCCGGCCGGCCGGGCCGGTGACGGCGGTGGCTTCGGGATTGCGGGCGAGGTTGTCCCACAGGATGGCGGAGCAATTGGGATGGGCGACGGGGTCGAAGCCGATCTCGGCCGCGCCGGGGGCGTCGTCGCCGACGGGGTCGACGATCGCGGCGGGCGAAGCCGCCTTGAAGGCGTCGTAGCGGCCCATGAATTGCGGCGCGATGCCGCGCAGCCGGTCCATGTCCATCCGCCCCGAACGCGTCATGTAGTCGAAGGCGAAATCAAGCGGCGGCAGGGCGAGCTTGGCCGCGAAGTCCTCGTACCAGCGGGCGGAGGTGTTGGCGGCGTCGACGATCTTGCGCGCGACCGGCAGCCGCTCGGCCTGCCAGACCCGCAGCGCCTCGTCGATGTCGTCATGCACGCCGAGCGCGCGGACGAGCGCGATCGCGTCCTCCAGCGCCAGCCGCGTTCCCGAGCCGATGGAGAAATGCGCGGTGTGCGCCGCATCGCCGAGGATCACGTGCCGGCCGGCGGCCCACCTGCCGCACCACAGCCGCGGAAACTGGCGCCAGCTCGACTTGTTGGTGATCAGCGGAGCGCCGTCCAGCACGTCGGAAAATATCTCGCCGCAGAGGCGCGCGCTCTCGGTCTCGTCCAGCCGGTCGAAGCCCCAGGCGTTGAACGTCGCGTCGTCGCATTCGACGATGAACGTGCTGCGGTCCGGCGCGAAGCGGTAGTGGTGGGCGTTGAGCGCGCCCCTGTCGGTCCGGACGAAGGTCTGGGTCAGGGTGTCGAAGCTGCGCTCCGCGCCGAACCAGGCGAAATGGTTGCTGAAGTGGTCCAGCGTCGGCGCGAACGCCTCCGGGTTCGACTGGCGCACCAAAGAGTTCAGCCCGTCGGCGCCGATGACGAGGTCTGCTTCCAGCTCCGACAGGTCGTCGATCCGGGTGTCGAAGCGGATTTCGACGCCGAGCTCCTCGGCGCGCTCGCGCAGGATCTCGATCAGGTCCAACCGCCCGATGGCCGAGAAGCCGACGCCGTCGAGGACGACCTGCCCGTCGGGATGGTTGAGCGTCATGTTCCGCCACCGCTCCATGCGCGGCACGACGAGGGCGTGGGTCTCGGGATCGTCGGCACGCAGGAAATCCAGCGCCTGGTCGGAAAACACCACGCCGAAGCCGAAGGTGGCGCCCCTGGGGTTCTGTTCCGTCACCCTGATCTTCAGCCCGGGCCGGGCAAGGCGCAGCAGGATCGCCGTGTAGAGGCCCGCGGGGCCTGCGCCGACAATCTCGACGCTGGTCAGATCGGGCATCGCATTCCTCCCTTGCCTGCTCGACAGCAACAGCCGTGATCGATACATACCTTTTTCATATGTCGCAATACTTATCGTGTAATAGAAAACTGGAAACCATGCACGCCCTAACGGTCAATGTCAGTTTCGGGGATTGCGATCCGGCAGGGATCGTATTTTATCCGAATTTTTTCAAATGGATGGATCATGCGTTCCACGGCTGACTGCGCCGCTTCGGCGGCCATTCCACCTTGTGCGCGACGCTGCAATCTGTCGGAATCGGCTTGATGGACGCCAGCATGCGGTTCCAGTCGCCGGCGCGGGACGGGGATGAAGTCCGGGTCGCGCTGGAGGCGGCCGAATGGGCGCCGAAAACCCTGACCCTGACCTATCGCCTGACCTGCGGGGCGCGGCCGGTGGCGTTGGGGCGGGAGGTCCGGGGGCTGTTCACCCGGACGGAAACTGGTATTCAGGCCGCAGACATGATGGCGTTGAGAGACCTGATTGCCCAGCGATCCTGACAATCCGCAAAAGCGCGTGTCCGGCGCCAGCTCCATCGACGCGGCGCTGCATCTCCTTTTGGCGATGTCGGCCTATCGCGAGCCGGTCGCCCTGTCCGAGCTTGCCCGCGGTTGCGGCATGCCGCCGAGCAAGGCCCATCGCTATCTCGCGGCGTTCATGGCGGCCGGCCTCGTCGAGCAGACCGGGCGGTCCGGGCGCTATTTCCTCGGCAAGATGGCGATGCAGATCGGGCTGGCCGCCATCGCGCGCCACGATTTCGTCAATGCCGCCGCCGATTCCCTTGCCGAACTGTGCGCCGACACCGGGCTGACGGCGCTGCTTTCGGTGTGGGGCAACAACGGGGCGACCGTGGTGCGCTGGGAGCGCGCCGCTTCTCCGACCGTCACCTCGATGGGGCTGGGCACGACGCTGCCGCTCCTGACCTCGGCCACCGGGCGCGCGTTTCTCGCCTGGGCGCCGCCCAACACGGTGCTGGCCCTGCGCGAGAGCGAGGTGCGCCGGATCAAGCGCAATCCGCAGCTCCAGATGGATTTCGACGTCAGCGCGCAGGGCATCGCCGCGATGATCGAAGGCATCCGCAAGGACGGCTTCGCCTCGGTCGACGGCCGGTTCATCCCGGGCCTGGTCGCTGCCGCCGCGCCGATCCTCGACTGGCAGGGCGAGGCGCAGGCGGTGGTGACGCTGGTCGGCACCGACCCGTGCCTGACCAATCCCGGCTCTGGAAAGCTCGAGGCGCTGATGGCCTATTGCCGCGAGCGCTCGATCGTCGCCCAAGGCGAGGGGTCTTCCGGCCAGCGGTGAGCCCGGCTTGCCGTCAGCCGGCCTGCTCGAGCAGCCAGGCCCGGAACGAGCGGAACGAGGAATAGGTCATGCGGTCGGCCGGATAGACGAAATAATATCCGCGCGGGGTGCGGAACTTCTCGCCATAGGCGATGACGAGCTGGCCGGTGTTGGGGCGCTTCGATGGGTGCCGCTCGCAGCGCCGCACGCTCAGGGCGATCAGGAAGCGGTTGCTTGTCGTCTTCGGCGATCTCCGAGGTGGAAGTCGAGGTCTTTGTCCGTCACGCTTCCTGCTTTGCGATCACGAGAGAGCGGGTATCACCCGCTCCTGGGCGCCTTGCAGGATCGTCCGACCAGCAGGCCGCCGAGCAGGAGCGCGACGTTGGCTTCGCTGACTTCCTCGATGGTCATCTTGCCGGTGTCGCGGAACCAGACGCGCAGGAAGTTGGACGCCCCGATGATGCCGCCGACGACGACGTAGGGGGGCATGGATTTGAAGACGCCCTTTTCGACGCCCTCGAGATAGACGTTTCTCAGGATGTTGTCGAAATGCTGCTTCCATTCGTAGAGCAGCTTCTGCTGCTCCCTGGTGAGTTCGCCCTCGTCGCGGAAGTAGATCGTCGTCCAGGCCCGGTTCTGCAGGACGTTGATGCCGTACTGGCGCGTCATCGCGGCGAGCTTGTCGGCCGGGGCGAGGTCCGTGCGGGTGTACAGCTCCTTCATCTGCCCGTCCCAGGCGGCGTGGATGCGCTCGAATATCTCCCACAGCAGCTGGTTCTTGTTCTTGAAGTAGTAGTAGACGACCGACTTCGTGTAGCCGAGGTTGTTGGCGATGTCGTCGATCGACACCGCGCGGATGCCCCGTTCCGCAAACAGGCGTTCGGCGGAGTTGAGAATCTCTTCCTGGACATAAGCCTGCTTCCGAGCCTTGAGTTCCTCGCGGACGGTTCGGGCCATGGAAACACCTCCTCTCTCTCGGCATTCGGCTCAAATGACGCATCGCTCCCCTCGGCGAGGCCGCCTCGTGTGGGGCCGGCCGCCGCGGGCCACGCTGCGAAAACATGCGCAATCTCAGGCTCTTTTGCCCGAGAAGATGGCTGGAGTACACAACTATCCGCGCTGCTTGACAAAATTGACCAATGAGTACAATAACGTTCTTATAGGTATCTTACGGCGCAGCAGCCGACCGCCCGGCGAAGGCGGCGGAGCGCGCGCGGGGAAGTTCGCAGGGACCGGATAGGAAAGCATCCATGGCAGCATTGATCGATCGCGCGGCACTTGGCGTCGGGCCGTCCGCACTGTTTTTCGAGGACCTGGTCGAGGGCCGGGAATGGGTGACGCCGCGGCGCACGATCACCGAGACGGACATCGTGATGTTCGCCGGCATGACCGGCGACTTCAACCCGGTCCATACCGACGAGGAGTTCGCCAGGACGACGCCGTTCGGCGGGCGGGTGCTGCACGGCCCGGCCGTCTTCGCCATCGCCACCGGGCTCGAGTTCCGCCTCGGCATCAAGGAGGGAACCGCGCTCGCCTTCCTCGGGATGGAGTGGAACCTGAAGGCGCCGGTGCGCATCGGCGACACGATCCACGTGTTCCAGAAAGTCCAGTCCGCGCGCCCGACGCGCAATCCCGAGCGCGGGATCGTCAATTTCTGGGTCGAGGTCCGCAATCAGGACGGAGACGTGTGCCAGGAAGGGGTGTGGAAGGTGATGTTCCGCACCCTGCCGCAGCCGGCTGGCTGATTTCCCGTCCTGCCGGCGCGCGTTGCGCGCGGGTGGGCCGCATGCGGGCAGGGCGGCTTAGCAGGCATGCTCCCGGACGACTTCCGGGGCGCTAGCCCCGTGCCACCCGTGCCGGAAATGCTTCTGCCGCCGCGGATCGAAGACGCCTTGCATGCAGATTTCGGATGACAGTCGCGTGCAAATATTATACTCTTCGGTATGCAAAAAGAATAATAAGTAAAAAAATATACCGATACGCATGGATGCGCCCCAGGGAGGGTTGTCGGGATGCTTGAAACGATACTGCAGGTCTTGACCGCCGGGCTGACGCTCGGCTGCCTGCTGGGGCTGATGTGCATGGGGCTGAGCATGATCTTCGGGGTCATGCGCATCATCAATTTCGCGCAGGGCGACTTCCTGATGATCGGCGCCTACACCGCGCTGTTCGTCACGACGCTGGTCCTCGGGCGCAGCGCATTCGGCCCGGCCACTCCCTTCGTCGCCACGCTGATGATCACGCCGCTGATGCTCGTCGTCGGTTACGGCATCTATCGCGTGTTCCTCGCGGACCTGACCGAGCGGCCCGGAATGTCCGACGACGTGCGCCACAGCGCGCAGCTGATGATCACGCTCGGCCTGTCGCTCATCCTCCAGAACGGCGGGCTGATGCTGCTCGGCACCGAGCCGCAGGCGGTCTACACCAGATGGTCCTCGCAGGCCTGGATCGTCGAGCTGAGCGGCGGCGACATCCTGTGGTTCTTCAACAAGGCGCGCACGGTTTCGGCGCTGATCGCGCTCGCCATTGTCGCCATCGTCCTCGTCATCATGAACCGCACGACGCTCGGCCGGGCGGTGCGCGCGGCGGCCGACGATCCGCAGGCCGCGCGATACTGCGGCATCTCGATCCGCACGGTCTATTGCATCGTCTTCGCGCTGGGCACGCTGGTGACCGCGCTGGCCGGCAGCATGATGGCCTCGTTCTATCCCTTCCAGCCCTTCATCGGCGGCGAGTTCGTCCTGATCATGTATGCCGGCGTCGTCCTCGGCGGCATGGGCTCGCTCGGCGGCGCGTTCTGGGGCGGGCTGATCATGGGCTCGCTGCAGCAGCTCTCCACGCTTGTCCTGCCGCAGCAGCTTCAGAATGCGACGATCTTCGTGGTGTTCCTGCTGCTCCTGATCCTGCGTCCGAACGGAATCTTCGGCCGCAACACGGAGCGCGCGTGACATGTGGAAACCGGTTTCCCGCCAGCTCGCCACCATCGGCATCATCGCCGTCCTTTATCTGGCATTCGCGGCCAGCGTGTCGAACGCGTACTACCAGACCATCCTGTCGAGCATCCCGATCTGGGCCTGCCTCGCCGTCGCCTGGAACCTGTTCTCCGGCTATACCGGGCTGACCTCTTTCGGGCATTCGGCGTTCTTCGGCCTCGGCGCCTTCGTCATCACCGTGCTGCAAATCCAGTTCGGCATCACACCCTGGGTCGGCCTCGGCATCGCGCTGGCGCTGGGCGCGGGCGCGGCGGTCCTCATCGGCATCCCGACATTCAGGCTGCGCGGGCATTATTTCGCCCTGGCGATGCTCGCCTATCCGCTGTGCCTGATGTACGTCTTCGAATGGCTCGGCTACACCGAGCTGTCGATCCCGATCCGGCGCGACAACCCCGTCGCCTTCATGCAATTCGCCCAGCCCTACGCCTATACGGTGCTCACCACCGTCGCGGTGGCGGCCTGCCTGGTGATCTCCGTCTTCGTCGAGCGCTCGCGCTGGGGCCTGATGCTCCAGGCCATCAAGCAGGACGAGATGGCGGCGCGCGCCGCCGGGATCAATCCGTTCGGCTGGAAGATGGTGATGCTGATGATCTCGGGCGCGCTCGCTTCGTTCGCCGGCGCGCTCTACGTCTCGGTCCTGCTCGTTACCACGCCGCGCGAGGTGTTCGGGGTGTTCGTCTCGGCCTCGGCGATCATCTTCACCATGTTCGGCGGCGTCGGCTCGATCTGGGGGCCGCTGATCGGCGTCGCGGTGCTGGTGCCGCTGGGCGAGACGCTGCATGCCGAGCTCGGGCACCATTTCCCCGGCCTCAACGGCATGGTCTACGGCCTCGCCATCATCCTCGTCATGCGCTGGATGCCCGAGGGCGTGTTCTGGCGGATCTACGATCGCCGGCGCAAAGGCGCGGCGAAGGAAGGGGCGCCGGCGTCGCAGGCCGCCGCCGCGCCCGTCGCGCAGCCCGAAATCGCCGGCGCGGCGCTCGAGGTGAAGGGCCTCAACCGCGCCTTCGGTCCGATCGTCGTTGCCAAGGATTTCAACTTCCGCATCGAGGCGGGCTCGATCACCGGCATCGTCGGCCCGAACGGCGCCGGTAAGACCACGCTGTTCAACATGATCAACGGCTACCTGACGCCCGACAGCGGCGACATCCTGTTCGACGGGCAAAGCCTCATCGGGCTGCCGGTGCACAAGCGCGCCGAGCGTGGTTTCGGCCGCACCTTCCAGGTGGCCCGCGTCTATTCGCGCCTTTCCGTCTTCGACAACGTCCTCGCCGGGGCGGCGGCCGCCACGCAGGACATGGACGAGGCGCGCAGCCGCGCCCTGTGGGCGTGCGAGGTCGCCGAGCTCGGCGGCAAGCTCGACGCGGCCGCGTCCGGCGTCTCGGCCTATGACGTGCGGCTGATCGAGATCGCCCGCGCGCTCGCCGCCCGGCCGCGCCTGCTGCTGCTCGACGAGACGCTTGCCGGCCTCTCCACCGACGAGGCGTTCGAGGTGGTGCGGGTCGTGCGCAAGCTCAACCGGCTGGGCATCACCATCGTCATCATCGAGCACACCATGGCCGCCATGGTCGACCTCGTGGAGCGGATGGTCGTGCTCGACCGCGGCATCGTCATCGCCGACGGCAAGCCGCGCGAGGTGCTGAAGGACAAGGGCGTGATCACGGCCTATCTCGGACCGAAGTGGACAGAACGTGCTGAAGGTTGACAACATCACGGTACGCTATGGCGGGCTGACGGCGCTGCGCGACGTTACCCTCGAACTCGACGAGGGCGGGTTCGTCGCCCTGGTCGGCGCCAACGGCGCGGGCAAGTCGAGCCTGTTCAAGGCGCTGCTGGGGACGGCGCCGCTCGCCGCGGGCCGGATCATGTTCGACGGCCGGGACCTTGCCGGCCTGCAGACCCACGAGCGCGCCCGGCTGGGCATCGGTCATGTCCCCGAGGGGCGGCATGTCTTCAAGAACATGTCCGTGTCCAAGAATCTCATGTGCGGCTTCTTCGCCGCCAGCCGCACGGTCGACAGGCAGCGCAGCCTCGACTTCGTGTTCTCGCTGTTTCCCCGGCTCGCCGAGCGCCGCGAGCAGCTTGCCGGCACGCTGTCCGGCGGCGAGCAGCAGATGGTGGCGATCGGTCGGGCGCTGACCGGCAACCCGCGGCTTCTGCTGCTGGACGAGCCCTCGATGGGGCTGGCGCCGGCCATCGTCGACGAGATCTTCGCCTGCATCGGCAGGCTGCACGACGAGCAGAGCATGTCGGTTCTCCTGGTCGAGCAGCGGGTGGGCGAAGCGCTGGAACTCTGCGACCGCGCCTACGTCCTGCAAAGCGGTGTCGTCACCGCCGAAGGCGCAGCCGAGGAGCTGACCCGTATGGGCCATATCAGCCGCGCCTATTCCGGCGGGCTGGAGTGACTGCGAAGTGAACATGATCAACAGGAGGTTCCATGTTTAAGAAGCTTATCGCGACGGCCCTGGTCGGAGCCGCTGCTCTCGGGTCCGCACCGGCCCAGGCAGCCGACGACATCCCGGTCGCCGTCATCGCGCCGCTGACCGGGCCGTGGGCCCGCACCGGCAAGATCCTCGCCAACGGCGCGCAGCTGGCGGTCGACGACATCAACGCGGCCGGCGGCATCAAGGCGCTCGGCGGGGCCAAGCTGCGCCTCGTCGTCGGCGATGCGGGCGACAGCCCCGACAAGGCGCGCAACGCCGCCCAGCGCCTGCTGGCCGACGAGCCGAACCTCGTCGCCGGGTCGGGCGCCTGGGCCTCGCACCTGACGCTCGCCGTGACCGAGGTCACCGAGCGCGCGAACCTGCCCTGGTTCACGCTGTCCTTCTCGGACCAGATCACCAGCCGCGGCTTCAAGTACATCTTCCAGATGTCGCCTCCCGGCCCGGCGCAGGCCGACATGATCCTGCCGGTGGTGATGGACATGGCCAAGGCGGCCGGCGACGCGCCCAAGACGGTCGGCGTCATCACCGACAACACCCCGGCGCCGACCTCGATCCTCAACAAGATGCGCGAGGAAGGGTTCAAGGCCAACGGGCTGGAGCTCGTCGCCGACGAGATCTTCACCCCGCCGCTGAGCGATGCGACGTCGATGGTCCAGCAGGTGCGGCGCGCGCGGCCGGACTGGCTGTTCATGCCGCCGACCGTCCTGCAGGACAACGTGCTGCTGCTGCAGAAGCTCAACGAGCTGGGGATGAGCCGGGATCAGCTGCCGGTCGTCGGCTCCGGCGCGCAGCTCGCCGTGCCCGAGGCGCTGAACGTCGCCGAGGCGGAAGAGCTCGAAGGGCTGATGTCGGTCCTGGTCTCCTGGCCGGCGGCCGAGCACGCCGACATCGTCAAGCGCTATTCCGAGCGGTTCAACGAGCCGTGGATGACGCAGGACGCCATCGCCGCCTATGGCGACATGATGGTGATTAAGGAGGCGCTGGAGGCCGCCGGCGCGGCCGACCGCGTCAAGGTCGCCGAGGCGGTCCGCAACATGGACGTCACCGGCGGCATCGGCAGCTTCTACGGCGGCAACACGATCAAGTTCGACGAGGCCGGACACCGTCTCGGCGCCAGCCTCGTCATCATCCAGTGGCAGAACGGACGCCCCGAGCTGATCTACCCGGCCGATCTGGCGAGCGCCGAGGCGCACTGGAAGAAATGATCCCTTGCCTTGCCCGGCGACATGTTTGGGGGCAAGGCATGACCATCGAAACAGGGCGGCATCGCGCGATGCCGCCCTGTTTCCGTTCCGGCCCGGCGGTAGGAGTGTACGAAGGACAGTTGATGATCATACCAATCGGTCTTGACACATACTGACCAGTCTAATTAGATACTAATAAGATCAACTCGCGTTGAAGAAGCGAAGTTTCGCGCGCGGAAGAAGGCAGCCCGGGCTCCGACGCCGACGGCCGATGCCCCGAGAATCCGCCGGATGGGATGGTGCGATGGATTACGACGATTTCAGCGACGACGAGAAGGATATCGTTTCGGCGGTGCGCCGCTTCGTGGAGGGCAGGGTGCGACCGGCGGTCATGCAGCACGAGCGCGACCGCACCTATCCCGCCGCGCTGGTCGCCGAGATGAAGGAGATGGGCCTTTACGGCCTCGTCGTCCCGCAGGAGTTCGGCGGCCTCGGCTTGCGCGTGCCGGTCTTTACCGCCGTGATGGAGGCGCTCGCCAGCGGCTGGTCGACGCTCTCGGCCTATGTCAACAGCCACGCCACCGTCGCCTACGCCATCGCGGCCTTCGGCACGCAGGAGCAGAAGGCACGCTACCTGCCGGCCATGGCCCGGGGCGAGCATCGCGGGGCGCTTTGCCTGACCGAGCCGCATTGCGGCTCGGACCTGAAGGCCGTGCGCACCACCGCGACGCCCGATGGCGACGGGTTCTGCGTGCGCGGCACCAAGATATTCATCACCAACGGCGGGACGGCGACCCTGCTTCTCGTCCTCTGCCGCGACGCCGGCCCGGGCGAGAACGGCAAGCCGGGCTTCTCGCTCCTTCTGGTGGAAAAGGGCTTCGCCGGTGTCGAGGTGACGTCCGTCTTCCACAAGATGGGTTTCGAGCTGGTCGATACCGTCCAGATCGAGCTGGGCGACGTGCCGGTTCCGGCCGCCAACGTGCTGTCCGGCGCGACCGGACGCGGGTTCCCGCAGCTGATGGACGCGCTCGAATGCGGGCGCATCGCCGTCGCCATCAGCGCGGTCGGCGTGGCGGCCGACGCGCTGTCCATCGCCCGGCGCTACGCGGCCGAGCGCGAGGCCTTCGGCGTGACCATCGACAAGCACCAGGCGATCCAGCTCAAGCTCGCCGACGCGGCCGCCAAGCTGATGGCCGCGCGGCTGATGACGATGGAGGCCGCCCGCGCCAAGGAGCGCGGCGAGCGGGCGGACATGCGCGGCGCCATGGCCAAGCTCTATGCCAGCGAGCGCGCGGTCGAGATCTGCCATATCGCCATGCAGATCATGGGCGGGGCGGGCTACATGCGCGACTGGCCGCTGGAGCGGCTGACGCGCGAGGCGACGCTCTACGTCACCGGCGAGGGCACCAACGACATCAACCGTCTGGTCATCGCCCGCCGGCTCGGCGATGATGGCGAGGCCGAAAGCATCGGTCTGCACACATGACGCTGGTCTGCCTCACCTTCGATTTCGACGCCGTGTCCCTGTGGTACACGTCGATGAAGGCCGCGACGCCGACGCCGCTGTCGCGCGGCGAGTTCGGCGCGCTGTTCGGGGTGCCGCGGCTGCTCGATCTGCTCGCGCGCCACGCCCTGCCGGCGACCTTCTTCGTCCCGGCCCACACCGCCGCTTCCTACCCCGAGCAGGTTCGCACCGTCCGCGCCGCGGGGCACGAGATCGGGCTGCACGGCTATCGCCACGAAACGCCGGTCGGCCTGCCGCGCGATGAGGAGGAGCGGCTGCTCGACGCGTCGATCGCGGGACTGAAGGCCGTGCTGGGAGACGACTACGTGCCGGCCGGTTATCGCTCGCCGGCATGGGATCTGTCGCCGAACTCCGTCGATCTCCTCCTGGAGCGCGGGCTCGTCTACGACAGCAGCATGATGGCCAGCGATTTCCTGCCCTATCGGGCGCGGCGCAATTCCCGCATCGACGACCATCGCTACGATCCCGGCGAGCCCACCGGCCTGATCGAGATCCCCGTGGCGTGGGAGCTCGACGATTTTCCCTATTTCACCTTCCTCAACAAGCCGCTCTATCCCGGCACCCGCGCGCCGGACGAGGTCTACGCGATCTGGCGGGACGAGTTCGATTTCTGCCATGAGCTCGACGGCGGTGTCTTCACCCTGACCATGCATCCGCAGTTCATCGGGCGCGGCCCGCGCCTGAAGATGCTCGAACGGTTGATCGCGCATATGGCGGCGCAGGAGGACGTGCGCTTCGTGACGGTGGCGGACGCCGCACGCCAGGCGGCGGCGAAGCTCTGAGGGCGAGGGCGGGGATGCCGGACGCTCGCCATCGGGACTCGATCGGGACCCGCGCGCTGTTCTGGGAGGACTATCGGCCCGGCATGGAATGGCTGACGCCGGGGCGCACGATCACCGCGACCGACATCGCCCTCTGGGGTCGCTATGCCGGCGGCTCGGCCTATCTGGCAGAGGCGGACGAAGGCGGCTGTCTCCTGCCGCAGGCGGCCTTCGCCATCGCCACCGGACTGGAGCAGCGGCTGGGCCTGAAGGAAGGCACCGGCATCGCCTTCCTCTCCGCCCGCTTCGACTGTCCGCGGCCGATTCAGGCGGGGGTGACGCTGCGGGTACGCCAGCGGCTTGTCGGGACGGTGCCGACGCGCAACCCCGGGTGCGGCCTCGTGCGTTTCGCCGTGCGGCTCGAGGATCGCGGCGGGGTCGCCTATCAGGAGGGCGAGTGGCTGCTGATGGTGCGGCGACGCCCCGGTGCGGCAGGAGGCGAGACCGGCGGGTCTAAAGCGCGAGCCTCCGAGGACGCCGCCTGTTCCGGCACTACCCTGTACAGCCCGTTTCGGGCCATCACGCAGGCCGACATCCTCTATGGCAGCCAGCTCGCCGCCGATTACAACCCCGTTCATACCGACGCGCTCTGCGCGCGCGCCGCCGGCTTTGCCGGTCCGATCCTGCAAGGCCCCGCGGGCGCGGCGATCGCCGCCGGCCTGCTCTCGCGCCTGCTCGCCGCGGAAGGCGAGCGGGCCGAGGTGCTGGCGATCGACTGGACCTTCCACAAGCCGATCCTCGCCGGCATGACCGTACGGCTCGAGGTCGGGCGCATTGCCGATCCGTCACGGTCGGGCCGTGAGACGTTCAATCTGGTTCTGGTCGACCGGGACCGCGAAAAACTCCAGTCCGGCAACTGGACGGTCCAGTTTCATCAGCAGGTTCCAAGGCCATGATTCAGTCCCCGCTGCGGTTCAATTCAGTCTACCAGGCCTTGCTGGATGCCTCGCAGGGGCGCGAGGCAGAGCCGGCTGTCTGGTTCGACGGCGTCTGGACCAGCCGCCGCGGGCTTCTCGACGGCATCGACCGCACCGTCCGCCATCTGCGCCGACTGGGGGTGGGCACCGGCGACCGCTTCGCCTTCTTCGGCCACAACTCGCTGCATCACCTGCTGCTCTATTACGCGGCGGCAAAGTTCGGCGCGGTCGTGGTGCCGCTCAACCCCAACCTGACCGGCTCCGAGATCGCCTATGCGGTCAACCACAGCCGTTCGAAGGTGCTTTTCCATGACGCGGCCGGGGCCGAGATCATCGATCCCGCGACTTGCAACGTGCCGAGGGTGCCGGTTGGAACCATCGATCAGGAGATAGAGGGCGACGCCTCGGCGGCGGCAGTGGCGGACGACGCCGATTTCCTCGACATCTATACGTCAGGCTCGACCGGGGTTCCCAAGGCAGTGATGCTCGGGCAGGGCGGGCAAGCCGGCGTGCCGCGCTCGCTCGCGCGGATGTGGGGGATCACCGAGGCGGACACGACCCTCGTCGCCCTGCCGATGGGCTATCTCTACGGGCTTTCGACGGCGGCGGCGGTGGCGCTGCAGACGGGCGGCAAGGTGGTGATCCTGCGCCGGTTCCATTCGCGCGACGTGCTCGAAGCGATGGCCGCGCACCGGATCACCGTCTTCCACGGCGTGCCGACCATGTACAACATGATGATATCCTATGCCGGGCAGAACGGGCTCGAATTCGATCTCTCGCACGTGCGGGTTCTGATCACCTCGGGCGCGCCGACCTCGGCGGAGGCCCTTGACGCGTTCGAGCGGATGTTCGGGGCAAGGCTCCAGAACTATTTCGCGCTGTCGGAGGCCACGCCGGCCTTCGGCAGGTTCCATGACGATCCGCGCCCGCTGCCGCCGGGTTCGGCGGGCCTGCTGGCTCCGGAGGCCGAGGCGAGCATTCGCCTGTCCGACGGAACCGAGACGCCGGAGGGTGGGATAGGCGAACTCTATCTGCGCACGGCGGGACTGATGCTGCGCTATGACGGCGCACCGGAAATGACGGCTGAAAACCTGCAAGACGGCTATTTCCGCACCGGCGATCTGGTGCGCCGCGATGCCGAGGGCTTCTACTACATCGTCGGCCGCAGCAAGGACATGATCATCCGCGGCGGCGCCAACATCTCGCCGATCGAGGTCGAGAACGTCCTGACCAGCGATCCCGCCGTGGACGAGGCCGCCGTCGTCGGCGCCGCAGACCCGATCTATGGCGAGGTCGCCGTCGGCTTCGTCACGCTCCACGCCGGAAAGCATGTCGATCCCGCCGCGTTGATCGCGCTGGTGGCCGGCCGGTTGTCGGATTTCAAGGTGCCGCGATCGGTCACGGTGCTGGCCGAGATGCCCTACGGCAAGACCGGCAAGATCGACAAGGCGGCGCTGCGCAAGCTGGCGAACGGCGGCTGAGGAGGCGGCGATGGATCAGGACCTCTACGCGCGCCTCGACGGCCTTGCCATCGCCGACCTGCTCCACAAGGGCGAGGTCACGCCGCTGGAGCTGATGGACTGCGCCATCGCGCTCGGCGAGGCCGTCGACGCGCGCTTCAACGCGCTGTGCGAGAAAGGCTACGACCGCGCCCGGGCAGCAGCGGCCTCGGCGCGGCTGCGCGGCCGCTTCGGGGCGCTGCCCTTCCTGCTCAAGGATTCCGGCCTCGCGGCGAGCGACTTCCCGTCCGCGGTCGGGTCGCGCCTGTTCTAGGGGCTGGGATCGCCCGTCGACGCCACCCTGACGGCGCGCTTCCGCGAGGACGGCTTCCTGCCCTTCGCGCGCACCACGGTGCCGGAATTCTGCATGGCCCCGACCACGGAGGCCGAGATCAACGGCGGCCCGACACGCAACCCGTGGGATCCGACCCGCTCGAGCGGCGGGTCGAGCGGCGGCGCGGCCGTGGCCGTGGCGACCGGCGTGGTGCCGATCGCCCATGGCAGTGACGGCGGCGGCTCGATCCGCATTCCCGCGAGCTGCTGCGGCGTCTTCGGCCTGAAGACCTCGCGCGGCCTGCTGCCGGTCGGGCCGGCGCGCGGCGAGGCCTGGGGCGGGCTCGCGGTCGAGGGCGTTCTGTCGCGCAGCGTGCGCGATACGGCCGCGGTGCTCGACCACGCGGCCGGCTTCGAGCCCGGCGCGCCCTATGCCGCGCCGCCGCGCCCCGCGTCCTATTCCGGCGAACTCGAACGTCCCTTCGCCCGGCCGCTGCGCGTCGGCGTCTGGACCCAGGCCTTCGACGGCATCGCCGTGCATGAAGACTGCCGCGCCGCCGTGGCCGGCGTCGCCGCCCTGCTCGAAGGGATGGGCCACGAGACGGTGCCGCTGGCCGCGCCCGCCTTCAGCTTCGCCAAGTTCCTCGAAGCCAACATCGAGGTGATGGCGGCGAGCGTCACCTTGACGGTGAACGGCCGGCTGCGCGGCATGGCCGGCGCGCGGGCCGAGGACCTGCTGGAGCCGGCGATCCTCGACGCCTATCGCCTTGGCGGCACGTTGAGCGCCGAACGCTACGCGCTGGCGATCAACCGCTTCCACGGCATCGCCCGGGCGATGGACGACTATGTCGGGCAGGTGGATTTCGTCCTGACCCCGACCCTGACGCGCCCGCCCGCGCCGCTGGGCGAGATCTCGATGCAAAACGATTTCCGCAGCTTCCGCAGGGCGATCGGCACCTACACCACCTTCCTCGCCATCATCAACGCCTCGGGCCAGCCCGCGGCGTCGCTGCCGATGGGCGAGAGCGCCGGGGGTCTGCCGATCGGCGTGCAACTGATCGGGCGTTTCGGCGCGGATGCCGATGTCCTGCGGCTGGCGCATCATCTGGAAACCGCAGCACCCTGGGCACACCGGCGTCCGCCCGCCGCGAGGGGGAGGGCATGACGACGAACGAACGTGACGGCACCCCGCGGGCGGCGAAAATCCGTGCCCTGCGCGCGGAGATGCGCCTGCCGCTGATCGCGGCGCCGATGCTGCTCGTGTCGGGGCCTGACCTGCTGATCGCCTGCTGCAAGGCGGGCGTCGTCGGCTCGGTGCCGTTGCAGGGCGCGCGCACGGCGCAGGTGCTGGAAGACTGGCTCACCCGGATCGACGACGAGCTGGCCGAGGCGCGGGAAACGGCCGCGCCGGGCCGGAAGATCGCGCCCTATGCGCTCAATCTGGTGGAATACAACATTCCGCCCGAGCGGATGGGGGCCAACCTGCGGCTCATCCGCCGGTTCAAGCCGCGTATCGTCATCACCAGCTTCGGCAAGCCGGGCGAGGTCGTGCAGCTGGTCCACGATTATGGCGGGCTGGTCTTCCACGACGTCGCTACCGTCCCGCATGCCGAGAAGGCGATCGAGGCCGGCGTCGACGGGTTGATCGCCCTGACGTCGGGCGCGGGCGGCCATTGCGGCCTCCTCAACCCGTTCGCCTTCGTCCCGCAGCTGCGCCGCGTCTTCGACGGCGCCATCCTGCTCGCCGGCTGCGTCTCCGACGGCCGCTCGCTGCGCGCGGCCGAGGTGCTCGGGGCCGATTTCGGCTATGTCGGGACGCGCTTCATCGCCACGCCGGAATCGCTGGCGCCGCCGGCCTATCGCGAGCTGATGGTGGCGCAGACCAGCACCGACGTGCTGACGACCGACCGAATCAGCGGCGTCAACGCGACGTTCCTGCGCGGCTCGCTGGCGCAGGCCGGCCTCGACCCCGACCGCCTGCCCGCGCTCAAGGGCGCGCGCCAGCCCGACCTGCCCGAGGGCGTCAGGCCGTGGCGCGACATCTGGAGCGCGGGGCAGGGCGTCGGCATGGTCGACCGGATGATGCCGGTCGCCGAGCTGGTGGCGGAATTCGAGCGAGGCTACCGCGCGGCCGCGACGGGAACGGAAACCCCGATGGCTGCCTCGGTCTGAACGCAAGCAAGGGGTGAAGTGCATTGGATTGCTCCATCGAAGCCGACCTCCTGGAGAAACTCTTCCGCGAGCGTCATTCGTGCCGCGCCTACCTTGCCGGACCCGTGCCGCACGGCGTGATCCGGCGCATCCTCGACATGGCCTCGCGGACGGCCTCGGACTGCAACTCGCAACCCTGGGAGGTGGTGCTGGTCGGCGGCGGGGCGCTGGAGCGGCTGCGCACGGCGATGTACGACCACGCGAGCGCCGGCGCGGCCTTCGTCGCCGACATCGCGCCGAACGGCTCCTATCACGGCCTTTATCAGGAACGCCGCCGCGCCTGCGGATGGGCGCTCTACGAAGCCGTCGGCATCGCGAAGGGGGATCGCTCGGCTTCGCAGCGGCAGGCGCTCGAGAATTTCCGTTTTTTCGGCGCGCCGCATCTCGCGATCATCTCGGCCGACGCCACGCTCGGGCCGCGCGCGGCGATCGATTGCGGCGCCTATCTGATGTCCTTCCTGCTGGCGGCGGAGGCGCTCGGGGTCGCCGCCGTACCGCAGGCCTCGCCCGCCTACTACGCGGACCTTCTTCGCGCGCATCTCGGCATTGCCGGAGACCGGGCGGTCTTCGCCGGGATCGCTTTCGGCTACGAAGATAAGGCGCACCCGGCGAATGCCTTCCGCACGGAACGGGCGTCCTTGAGCGAAATTGTCCGCTTCGTCGACTGACGAAGCTTGTCCGACAGAAAGGAGCGCGGCCGTGAAGCCCGGATCGATCTACGAAGCGTTGTCGAAGGTTGCCGACGAGCGCGGCGAGGCGATCGCCATCACCTTCGAAGGCGGGGACATCTCCTACCGGGAGATGATGGCGAGGGTAGACGTCTGCGCGGCCAACCTGAAGAGGCTGGGCATTGCCAGAGGCTCGGTCTTCGCGGTCCAGGCGCAGAACCGCCCCGAGACGATCTTCGCCCTGATCGCGGCGGCGCGCCTCGGCGCGGTCTTCGTGCCGATGCATTTCAGGCTGACCGCGAGGGAAACCGACTACATCGTTTCGAACGGCGATGTCCGGATCGTCTTTTGCGACGATGAGGCGCGCGCCGCGCCGTCCGGGCACGGACCGGGATGCGCCGTCCGCCACATCGATGAACTGACGGAGAGCATCGCCCTCGACGCCGCTCCCGAGGCCATGTCGCCTGACGACGATCTGATGATTGTCTATACGTCGGGATCGACGGGCGTACCCAAGGCAGTGGTGATCAGCCATGGCGCGCAGATTCGCGCCGCAAGATCGATCCGCGAGATGTGGGGCCTCTCGGCCTCCGACGTGACGGTCGCCGTCTCGCCGTTCGGCTTTCTCCTCGGATTGTCGACCTCGACTCTGCTTTCCCTGCTCAACGGCATGCGCGTGGTGATCCTGCGGCGGTTTCATCCGCAGGAGGCGCTGGAGGCTCTTGCCGTCCATCGCGCCACCATCTTCAACGCCGTGCCGACGATGTACGCGATGATGGCCGACTATGCCGGCGAGAGCGGCATTGATCCGGACCTGTCCTCGCTGCGGGCGATGATCTGTTCGGGAGCGCCGCTCTCGCCGCCCCTCCGCGCGCGGGTCGAGGAGAAATTCGGCGTCGAGGTCCAGGACTATTTCGGCATGACCGAAGCCTATCCGCTGGCCGGGCGACATGCCTCGGACACGGCCGCCTATCCGGCCGGCGCCATCGGCAGGGCCGCGCCGGGCGCGAAGCTGCGCTTCATCGACGAAGAGGGGCGCGACTGTCCGGACGGGGAGCCGGGAGAGATGCTGGTGCAGGGCCCGTCGATGCTGAGCCGATACCACAAGGACCCGGATCTCAGCGCGCAGGCCCTGCGCGACGGCTGGTTCAGGACGGGCGATATCGGCCTGCGGGACGCGCAGGGCTTCGTCCATATCGTCGGACGTCTGAAGGACCTGATCATCCGCGGCGGAAACAACATCGCGCCTTCCGAGATCGAATCCGCCCTCAACCGGCATCCGCGTGTCCGCCTGTCGGCCGTGTTCGGCGTCCCCGACGACGTGCAGGGAGAAATCCCGGTCGCCGCGATCGAGGCGAAGGGCGAGGTGACGCAGGAGGAGCTTCTGTCCTTCGTCGCCGCGGAACTGGCGAAGTTCAAGGTTCCGACCCGCATCCATTTCGTCGGCTCGATGCCGCTTGGCCCGACCGGCAAGATCGACAAGAAGGCTCTTCGCCAGGATTTTCTTTCCGTGACGGGGTAAGGCAATGGCATTGATCGTGGAACGGTCCGAGGCGATCGTCGAAATCCGGCTCGACAGGCCCGACAAGCACAACGCCCTCGATCTCGAATGCTTCGGCATTCTCGACAGGGCGACCGCCGAGATCGCCTCGGACCGGACGGTGCGGGCGGTTCTTGTCACGGCCTCGCCGGCAAAGGTGTTCTGCGCCGGCGCGGACATCGCCGATCTCCACGGGATCGACGATGCCGAGGCGGTGCGCCGGGCGGCGTATCGCCGGCAGGTCCTGCAACGCTTCTCGCAGCTTCCGGTGCCGAGCGTCGCCGTCGTCACCGGCGCGGCCCTCGGCGGCGGCGCGGAGCTGGCGCTGGCGGCGACGTTCAGGCTGGTCACGGCAAACGCCAGCTTCGCCTTTCCGGAGATCGACCTCGGGATGCTGCCGGGCGCCGGCGGAACCCAGAGGTTGCCGCGCCTGATCGGGGAAGCCCGGGCGATGGAGATGATCCTGTCGGGACGCCGCGTCGATGCGCGCGAAGCCATTGCGATCGGCCTCGCGGACAGGCTGGTCGAGGCCCCGGCAGCGGAGGCCCGCGCCTTCGTTGATCGCTGGATCGGGCAACCCTACGAAGCCGTCGCCGCCATCCTTGCCGCGATACGCGCGGCGCATGGCAGCCTGCAACCGGGGCTCGACAGGGAAGGGATCGAGCTGACCGGGCTGGTTTCCAGCGAGGCCGCGAAGCAGCGTGTTGCGGCCTTCCTGTCGAGGAAGACCCGGAGCGATCCGGGCCGGGACCAGGAAAGGTCCTGAGCCATGCCGCTCGATCTTCACCTCGGGGCCGTGACGACTATCCACATCAACCGGCCTGCCGCAGCCAACGCGTTTACCGGCGCGATGTGGAGCGAGCTGATCGGTCTTTGCCGCGACATCGGGGCGCGGCCGGATGTCAGGGTGGTGGTCCTTTCGGCCGAAGGGAAGCATTTCTCCTCCGGGGCGGATACGCGCGAATTCGCCGATGTCTATGCCGAGCCGGATTCCACGCAGCGCTACAACGCGCTCTATCGCGACGCGGTGAGGGCGGTCGCCGGGCTGACGATGCCGGTCATCGCCGCGGTGCGGGGGCTCGCGATCGGCGGCGGCGTCGCCCTCGCCACCGCGGCGGACCTGCGCTTCTGCGCCGCCGGTGCGGGTTTCCGTGTCACCGCCAGCAAGCTCGGCATCGCCTTTTCGCCGGACGACAGCGCGCGGCTGATCGCCCTGATCGGGCGGGCGCGGACCAAGGACATGCTGCTTTCCGCCCGGACGATCGCCGCGGATGAGGCCTTTCGCTGGGGCCTCGCGGATCGCGTCGTGCCGCAGGAGGCGCTTTGCGAGACGGTGAGGGCCTACGCGGAAGACCTCGCCGGCAAGCCCGCCCACTCGCTCGCCTGCTGCAAGCGCATAGCGGACGGACTCTCGGCGGTGCCGCAGGAGCAGGCGGAGCCGTTGTGGCAGGTCTAGGCGAGCGCCTTCCGCGCGCCGGACGTCTGACGGCGGCGGGGAGTGCATTCCGTTCGAGCAAGAATATTGACTTATAAGTATATTGATATACTTTTTAGTATGTAACCAGTCCGCCGGTTCGAATTGTGCGTTGCCGCCACCCCGGCGACGCGGTGCGAGGCGGGGTATAGACGGTGCCTGTCCGAGGGCCCAGCAGAGAGAAAGACAGCCATGAGCAAGAACACGCCCGGCCATTGGATGACCGGCATCAGCGCCATCGCACCGCAGGACATCTACATACGCGGCTTTCCCATGCAGTCGCTGCTGGGGCGGCTGCCGTTCTCGGCCATCGCCTACCTGATCCTTCGCGGCCGCGTCCCGACGCCGGCCGAGGCGCGGATGATGGACGTCATCTTCTCGTCGATCCTCGACTACGGGTTGCAGAAATCCGGGACGATCGCGGCGCGCGCCGTGGTCTCGGTCAACCCGCAGATGACGGCCGGCCTTTCGGCGGGGATGCTCGGCGCCGGCGAGTTCGCCGTCTCGCCCGAGCATGCCGGGCGCTTCATCCTCGAGAGCTACACCGGTTACAAGGAGTCGGGGCTGGCCATGCAGGAACAGGCGGCCGCGCTGGTCGCCCGGCTGCGGGCCGAGAAGAAGCGCGTGCCCGGCTTCGGCCATCAGGTGTTCCGCGGCGTCGACCCGCGGGCGCAGACGCTGAGGAACTTCGCCGTCGAGACCGGGGTCTGGGGCGAGGTCAACGAGTGGTACGGCGCCGTGCACGAGGCCTTCCGCGCCGCCACCGGCAAGCACGATCTCGTCATGAACGATATCGGCATGCTCGCCGGCATCATGATCCAGATGGGCTTCACGCCGCCGGAGATGACCGGGCTCGCGCTGCTCTCGACCTTCCCGGGCCTGATCGCCCATGTTTCGGAAGAGCTGCAGAGCGGTGTCGTCAACCGCATCATTCCCGACGAGAACGCCGACTACGACCGCAGCATCCACGACACCGACGCGACCCTTGCCGCAGCCGGCTGGAACTGAAAAGGAAAGCCCGCGCGAACCACGGTCCGCGCGGGCTTTCCTGCGGTCGCCTTCTAGTCGGAGAGGATGGCGTCGAGGCTTTCCATCGCGTCGGCATATTCGCTCAGCATGTCGTAGACCACCTGGCGCACCGAGGTCGGCCCGGTCATCTGGCCGACGACCTGCCCGGCCGAATAGGTCATCCAGTCCTTGCGATGGGCGCGCTCGGCCCTGCGGAAGGGACCGCCGGACAGGATCGACTGGTAGGGGACCTTGAGCGGGGCCGGCGCCTCCGGCGCGGCCCAGGCCTCGGTGAACTTGCTGCGCAGGACCCGGCAGGGCTTGCCGGTATAGCCGCGGGTGATGACCGCGTCGGTGCTGCCGGAGCCGTAGAGCACGTCGCGCAGATCCGGGTTCAGCTCGCTTTCGGTGGTGCCGAGCCAGATCGAGCCGCACCACACGCCCTGCGCGCCGAGCGCGAGCGCCGCCGCCATCTGGCGGCCGCGGCCGATGCCTCCGGCCGCCAGCACCGGCACCGGGGCGACCGCGTCCACCACCTCGGGCCACAGCACCATCGACCCGACGGTGCCGGTGTGGCCGCCGGCCTCGCTGCCCTGGGCGATGATCACGTCGATGCCGGCCGCGACCTGCTTGCGCGCCTGCTCGGCCGTGCCGACCAGCGCGCCGACCGGCAGGCCGGCCTGATGGACGCGCTCGATGATGCCGGCGGGCGGGATGCCGAGGGCGGAGACCACGAACTTGATGTCGTAGCGCAGCGCGACGTCCAGCAGCTCCTCGCTTTCCTTTGGCGTGAAGGCGAGGCTCTCCGAATAGTTCCTGTAGCAGCTCTCGAACTCGCCCGGGGGGAGCTCCGGCACGCCGTCGCGGGTCATCAGGCCGTTGATGTAGGCGACATGCTCGGGCGGCAGCAGCTTCACAGGGTCCTTTTCCGGACCCAGATCGACCGCCGTCGGCGAGAAGACGAGGTCGACGCCGAACGGCATCCCGTCGATATGCTGCTCAATCCAGCGCAGCTCCTGGTCGAGATGCTCGGGCGTGGTCCACGCCGCGCCCAGCACGCCGAAGCCGCCGGCCTTCGAGGCCGCGACCACCACGTCGCGGCAGTGGCTGAAGGCGAAGATCGGTGCCTCTATCCCGAACATTTCCGTCAGGCTCGTCTTCATGCTCCTATCCCTTCCAGCGCTCGGGCGTTGCCATTCACATACTTATTCGTGTAAAAATATGCGTATAAGTATGAAAAAGTCCATCGCTGTTTTTCGCCTTGTCCGTGCGCGCGGATAAGGCGACGATGCGTCTCGGGCAGAACGGGGAAATCCGATGAAGAGCTATAACGGTCTGGTCTATCCCGCCATGGCGGACGCCATGGGGCACATGAACGTCCAGCACTATGTCGCGGCTTTCGACCAGGCGATGTGGCAGGCCGTTGCCGCGCTGGGCTACGACACCGGCTGGCAGCGGTCCCGGGGGCAGGGGTGGGCGGACGTGCTGCACGAGACGCATTTCATGCAGGAGCTGGAGGTCGGCGCGCTGTTCGAGGTGCATACGGACGTCGAGGCGGTCGGCACGTCTTCCCTGACCCTGCGCCACACGATGAAGAACCGGCAGGGCGACACGGTGGCGACCATGAAGATGAAGACCGTCTATTTCGACCTGAACGCCCGCAAGTCCATCCCGCTGCCGGATGATCTGAGGAACAGCGCGCAGGCGCATCTCCTTTCCGGCGGTGAGCCGGCCTGAGCGGCCGGGGAAAGCCGGCACCATACCGGAAATTCTCGTGCGGTCGGCGAGCGAGCATTAGGTCCCGGGAGGCTGGCGTGGTATGCGGCGTCGAAACAGAGACCCGATCATGACGCCGACCGACGACCCGACCGCCCTGCCGGACACCATTCACCCCGCCCTCGCTTCCGCCCTCGGCGCGAAGGGCTACGACCGGCTGACGCCGGTGCAGAGCGAGATGGCGAGCGGCGGCCATGGCGAGGCCGACCTTCTGGTTTCGGCGCAGACGGGATCGGGCAAGACGGTGGCCTTCGGCATCGCGATCGCGTCGACACTGCTCGGCGACGCGGGGCAGTTCGGGCCGGCCGGGCGGCCGCTCGGCCTCGTCATCGCGCCGACGCGCGAGCTGGCGATCCAGGTGCAGCGCGAGCTCGACTGGCTCTACGCGGGAACGCGCATCCAGACCGCGACCTGCGTCGGCGGCATGGACATGCGCACGGAGCGCCGCGTGCTGGAGCGCGGCGCGCACCTCGTCGTCGGCACGCCGGGACGGCTGCGCGACCACATCACCAAGGGCGCGCTGGACCTCGGCGCGTTGCGCGCCGTGGTGCTCGACGAGGCCGACGAGATGCTGGACCTCGGCTTCCGCGACGACCTCGAATTCATCCTCGGCGCGGCGCCGGAAGGGCGGCGCACGCTGCTGTTCTCGGCGACGGTGCCGCGCGGCATCGCCGAGCTGGCCAAGACCTTCCAGAAGGACGCGGTGCGCATCGCGGCGAGCGCCGCCAGCGAACAGCACGCCGACATCGAATACCAGATGGTGCTGGTGCGGCGCGACGAGCGCGAGCATGCCGTCATCAACACGCTGCTCGATTCCGACAGCGCCGGCGCGCTGGTGTTCTGCCACACGCGCGAGGCGGTGCGGCACCTCACCGCGCGGCTGGCCAATCGCGGCTTCTCGGTCGTCTCGCTGTCGGGCGAGATGGCGCAGTCCGAGCGCTCCAGCGCCCTGCAATCGATGCGCGACGGGCGCGCCCGCGTCTGCGTCGCCACCGACGTTGCGGCGCGCGGCATCGACCTGCCGAACCTCGACCTCGTCATCCATGCCGACGTGCCGAGCAACCCGGCGACGCTGCTTCACCGCTCCGGCCGGACGGGCCGCGCGGGACGCAAGGGCGTGTGCGTGCTCATCGTTCCCGAGACCAGGCGCGGCGCGGCCCAGCGCGTGCTGGCGCTGGCGAGGCTGACGGCCACCGTGCGCGCCGCGCCCGGCATCGGCGAGATCGAGGCGCGCTACCGCAGGCAGATCCTCGACACCGCGCTCGCCGCCGCCGAACCCGACACGGCCGAAGCGGCCTTCGTGGTCGAACTGCTGGCGAAGGCGAGCCCGGAGCGCATCGCCGCCGCCTTCCTGCGCCAGCAGCTCTCGGCCCGGCCGGTGCCGGAGGACCTTTCCCCGCTGCCGGTCGCCGAGATGCAGGCGCGGAAGCCGCGGCGCGACAGGGGAAGCGAGGACGAGCACAGCGGGCCGCTTCCCGCGCGCGAGCCGCGCAAGCCGGACATGGAGGGCGGCGTCTGGTTCACGCTGTCGCTCGGCCGCAAGCAGCGGGCCGACCCGAAATGGCTGCTGCCGATGATCTGCAAGGCCGGCGGCGTGTCGAAGCGCGACGTCGGCTCGATCCGGATCGACGACACCGAAACCCGCTTCGAGATCTCCGCCGACAAGGCGGCGGGCTTCGCGGCGCAGATTGAACGGCCGGGCAGCCTCGAGCGGGGGATCGTCATCGCGCCGGCCGGGGAGGGGCGCGCAAGCCCGCGGCCGGCGAAGCCGAAATTCGGCAAGGGCGGAAAGCCGCCGAAGAAGCCGGCGCATCGCGGCAAGGCCGCGCCCGCCGACCGCGACCCCGCCCGCAAGCACAAGGGCAAGGCGAAGCGGCCGAAAGGCTAGAGCATTTTGCAGCCGGACTGAATCGTCTGACGTCGCATAGAGGCGGCCAAAGGTAAGAAGCTGGAGCAGCAGCGGAAACCGCGTTCGTCAGAACGCCCGCTGCTCCAGCCCCGCCGGCCGGGCGCCTCAGGTGCTGCGCTGTGAAAGGCTGGCGGCGGCGGCGGAGACCAGCGTGGCGTAGTTCTCCTCGACGAATTGCGGCGTCGTGACGAGGGTCGAGGTGGAGATCGTCAGGGCTGCGGTTGCGCGGCCGAACCCGTTGAGGATCGCCGCCGCGACCGAGATGTCGCCGAGATAGGTCTCCTGATGCGCGATGGCGTAGCCCGTCTCGCGCACCGCGTCCAGCCGCCGGCGGATCGCGTCGGGGTCGGTCTGGGTGAAGGCGGTATAGGCCTTCAGCGTCGAGCGGGAGAGAATGTCCTCCACCTCCTCGTCGGTCATGCGGGCCATCATCACGAGGCCCGATGCGGTCGCGAACATCGGCAGCCGCGCGCCGACCATGATCTCGGGATTGATCAGGTGCCGGCTGTGCAGCCGGTGGATGTAGACGATGTCCGTGTCGTCCTGGACCATCAGGTTGACGGCCGCCTCCGTGGTCTTGCTCAGGTGCAGCATCATCGGCATCGCGCGTTCGATGGTCTCGTGGCCCTGCAGGTAGCGGAACCCGAGCGTCATCATCTTCAGCGTCAGCTCGTAGAGCCGCGTCGCCTTGTCCTTCCTCAGCAGCCCTAGCCGCTCCAGCGTGAAGGCGAAGCGCTGCGCCGTGCTCAGATCTGTCTGCGCGCGCTCGGCGAGCTGCGACAGCGACAGCTGGCGATGGCCGGCGTCGAACGTCGCCAAGAGGCCGAGCGCCTTCTCGACCGAGCGCACGAAGAGCGGCGATTCCCGCTGCTGCGGGGCTTCCGTCGCAGGATCCTTCTGCTTTCGCGCCAATGTTCGTCCCCCTTCGTTCAAGGTCGCTTGACTCAGAATCAATATGGTGAAATCCTATTACAATAATTACTATTGCAATAAAATAGCCAAGGGGCAAATGGAAATGGGAAAGCTGATTTCTAACGTGATGGCATCGGTGATTGTCGTGGCTTCCGCATCCGCGGCCTGTGCGCAAGAGGTGCCGGAGAAGCTGATCATCGGCAGCTCCTTCAGCCAGACCCCGTGGGGGTTCTTCGACGACAACCAGCAGCCCACCGGCATCGACGTCTCGATGTGCGGCGCGCTGGCGAAGGAGATGGGAGCAACGGATGTCGAGTACGTGAATCTCGACTTCAAGGGCCTCATCCCGGCCCTGCAGGCGGATCGCTTCAACATGGTCTGCGCCGGTGTCTACATCACCGAGGAGCGCGAGAAGGTGGTGACGATGGTGCCTTATGTCCGCAGCAGCCAGGCGATTCTGGCGAAGGCGGATTCCGGCATCGCCGGGCTCGACGATCTGTGCGGAAAGAGCGTCAGCGTGTTGCAGGGCTCGGCCCAGCTCAAGGTCGTCGCCGAGCAGAGCGAGAAGTGCGTCGCCGAGAGCAAGCCGCAGGTGAACATCCAGTCGTTCGACACGCAGCCGATCGCGGTGCGGGCGCTGGAGAACGGCAATGTCGAGGCCTTCGTCGCCTCCGACCAGCTCGTCTCCTACTACCTGCTGAAGAATCCGAGCCTTGAAAAGGCCGCCGCCAACATCAATCCGGTCACGCTGGGCATCGTCGTCAAGAAGGACGACGAGGCGCTGGCGAAGGCCGTTCGCGACGGGCTCGTGCGCATGAAGGAGAACGGCACCTACGACGCCGTGCTCAAGGAGTGGGGCATCGAAACCGCCGCCGTCGACTCCTTCGACCGCTAGTCCGGCCGAAATGCCGATCCTTGCCTGAAACCCGTGTGCAGTGCGCGCCGCGCACTGCCATTTCATCGAGAGCATAGCATGCAGACCGAACTCGCAGGTATCATCAGCGCGCTTTTCACACCCATGAATGCCGACGGGACGGAGATCGATGAGGCGAAGTTCGCCGCGCTCGTCCGGTCCCAGGTCGCGCTCGGCATCCATGGCATCGTCGTCGCCGGCACGACGGGCGAGCACTCCACGCTGACCGCGGCGGAGCGCAAGCGCCTCTGCGAGGTGGCGGTGGCCGAGGCGAAGGGCAAGATACCCGTCATCGCCCAGATCGGGGCGCCGGGGTCGCGCGAGGCGTTCGACCTCGCGCGGCACGCCGTGGCGGCCGGCGCCGACCGCCTGATGGCGGTCGCGCCCTATTACGACCGGCTGCGCTGGGCCGATCTGCAACGCTTCCTCGGGCAGTGCGCCGAGATCGCCGGCGGGCCGGTCGTCTACTACCACACGCCGCGCGTGACCGGGCTCGACCTGACGGAGGACGAGCTCGTCAGCCTGACCCGGTCGGGCTACATCTCGCACATCAAGGACAGCGCCGCGAACTACACCGCCACCATGCGGCTGATGCTCAATCCGGATGCGCCGAAGATCATTGCCGGGTCCGATCCGGCGATGATGGCGACGATCGCCAGCGGTGCGCCCGGCTCCATCTTGGGGGCTTCGACTTTCATCCCCGAGATCTGCATCGAGCTCTACGATGCCATCGCCGTCAGGAAGAACCTCGTCGAGGCGCAGGATGTGTGGAAGCGGCTGTGGCCGGTCCTCAACTTCCTGCTTCTCAACGGCTACGTCGCCATGACCAAGGCCGGCGCCGAGCTGCGCGGCATGCCCGTCGGCGCGCCGCGCGAGCCGCTGCTGCCCGCGGACGAGCGGGCGCGCGCCGCCCTGAAGCAGGTGCTCGATGCCGCCGGCATCGGCGCCCTGCCGCCCACCCCCTGAGGGGAGAACAGATGCAGGTCTGGGACTGGTCCGTCTTCTTCAACACGCTGATTAACCCCGGCATATTGCAGGGCGTCTGGACGACGATCTGGCTGACGATGGTCACGCTCGTCCTGGCGATCATCGTCGGCACCATCGTCGCCCTGATCGGCAGGATCGAACGCCTGCCCGCCCAGTGGTTCTATCAGGGCTATGTCGCGTTCTTCCGGGCGACGCCGCTGCTGGTGCAGCTGGTGTTCCTCTACAGCGCGCTGCCGCAGATGGACATTCGCCTGACGGTGATCCAGGCCGCCATCATCGGCCTTACCCTGTCGGAAAGCCCGTATGTCGCGGAAATCGTCCGCTCGGCGATCTCCGCCGTGCCGCCCTCGCAATGGGAGGCGTCGCGCGCCATCGGCATGCGGCCCTTCACCATCATGCGGACGATCGTCTTTCCCCAGGCGCTGCGGATCGCGATCCCGCCGCTGGGCAACGAGTTCGTCCGGCAGCTGAAGAACACGTCGCTGGTGTCGGTGATCTCGATGACAGAGCTTTTCCGCGCGACCGACAACGTCATCCAGAACAATTTCCGGGTGCTCGAGGCGCTGACGGTCGCCACCATCTACTACCTGCTGCTGACCGCGCTCTGGACCTTCCTCCAGCGCGCCTTCGAGAAGCGGAACTCGCGCTGGTTCGCGGAAACGGCGCCCGTCTCGACCAAGCGCGCCGCCGGGGCGCCGGCATGAGCGCCCCGCAGGGTGCCGCGCCCTTCATCCGGGTCGTCAACGCGGTGAAGCGCTTCGGCGACTTCGTCGCGCTCGGCGGCGTGTCGCTGGAGGTCGAAAAGGGGCAGGCCGTCGCCCTCATCGGGCCGAGCGGCTCCGGCAAGAGCACGCTGCTGCGCTGCATCAACGCGCTGGAGCAGATCAACGAGGGCACGATCGTCGTCGACGGCGAGGAGATCGGGGCGCGGGTCGATGCCGCCGGCGCGCGCCGGCCGCTCTCGGTGCGGCATCAGGCGCGGCAGCGCGAGGCGATCGGCATGGTGTTCCAGAGCTTCAACCTGTTCCCGCACATGACGGCGCTGGAGAACGTCGCCTCCGGGCCGCGCCTCGTGCGCGGCGTGGCGCGACAGGCGGCCGAGAAGAGCGCGCTCGCGCTGCTCGACCGCGTCGGCCTCGCCGACAAGGCGCAGTCCTATCCGCGGCAATTGTCCGGCGGGCAGCAGCAGCGCGTTGCCATCGCCCGCGCGCTGGCGATGGAGCCGCGGCTCATGCTGTTCGACGAGCCGACCTCGGCCCTCGATCCGGAGACCGTGCAGGAAGTGCTCAACGTCATCCGCGAGGTGCGCAACTCGGGCATGACGATGCTGATCGCCACCCATGAGATGGAATTCGCGCGGCATGCCTCCGACCGGACCATCTTCATGGAGCGCGGGCTGATCGTCGAGCAGGGGCCGTCGGCCGAGGTGCTGGTTTCGCCGAAGACCGAGCGCTGCCGGCGCTTCCTGTCCGGCCTCACCGGCGCCGAGGCGTGAGACCCATGAAGACGCTCGGCTTCATCGGGACGGGTACGATAACCGGCGCCTTCATCGAGGGGCTGGTCGCCAGCGGCCGGCGCAACCCCGTCCTCGTCTCGCCGCGGTCGGCGCAAAGAGCCGAAGCGCTGGCGGCGCGGTTCGAAACCGTGAGCCGCGCGGCGTCCAACGCCGAGGTCGCGCGGGACAGCGACATCGTCTTCCTGGCGATGCGCCCCGCTCAGGTGGAGGAGGCGCTGACGGGGATCGACTTCCGGCCGGGCCAGATCGTCTGCTCCTTCGTGACGGGGCTGACAGTGCCGGAAATCAGCGCGTATGCGCCGGGCGCCGTCGTCTGCCGCGTCCTGCCGCTGCCGGCGGTCGCCATGTGCAAGGGGCCGATCATCCACTATCCGCGCGTCGATGCCGTCGCCGATCTGCTCCACGGCATGGGGCAGGTGATCGTGCCGCAAACGGAGCGCGAACTCGTCGCCATGGGCGGCGTCAGCGGCTTCATGTCGACGTTCTTCGCGCTTCAGGCCGGGCTCGTGACCTGGCTGGAGGGGCGCGGGGTCGCGGGCGAGGCGGCGGAAACCTATGTGCGGGCGATCTTCTCCGGCCTTGCCGAGACCGCGCTCCGCTCGCCGGAGCCGCTGCCCGACCTCGTGCGTGAGCACGAGACGAAAGGCGGCCTCAACGAGCGCACCCGCAAGCACCTCGTGTCGAGAGGCTGGGTCGAGGAGACCTTCGCCGCCCTCGATTCGGTCCAGCAGTTTTCGCGGACCGATCTGGACTAGGATCGCAGATCCGGCCCGGGCGCGCGTGAGTTGCGCACGCCTCAGGCGGACTTGGGAAGCGACAGCGTGGCGCCGCCCTTGCGGATCGCGGCCATGAGCGCGCCTTCAGGCTCCCGGTCGGTCACCAGAGTCATGGCGTCGTGCCACGGGGTCAGCAGCACCAGCGCGCGTTTGTCGAACTTGCCGTGGTCAGCGAGGATGAACGAGCGCTCGGCGCTGCGCAGCATCGCCGCATAGACCTCGCCCGCGCCGAGCATCGCCTCGCTGACGCCCTCGCCCGAAACGCCCGACGCGCCCATCAGCACCACCGGCGCGCGGTAGCGTTCCAGCGCGCGGATGGTCTCGGGGCCGCAGACGATGCGCTCCTGCGCCTCGAGGGTGCCGGGCAGCAGGACGATCTCGATCAGCGGGTTCGACGACAGCTCCAGCGCGATCGCCCAGGCCGGGGTGATGACGGTCAGCCGGCGGTCGATGCCGCGCAGGGCGCGGGCGAATTGCAGCAGGGTGGCGCCGCCGCCGAGAAGCAGGGCCTCCTCGTCGGCGATCTCCTCCAGCGCGCGCCGGGCGATGGCGCGGCGTTCCGGGACCTTCAGCAGCAGCCGGTCGTTCAGCAGCGGCTCGAAGCGGTTCGAGGAGGCCGCCACCGCGCCGCCATAGGTGCGGCTGAGGCGGCCCGCCTGGTCGAGCTCGGCGAGGTCGCGGCGGATGGTCTCGGTCGAGACGGCAAGGGATTCGGCAAGCTGGTTGACCCGCAGCGCCGGATTGCCTTCGAGCGCGGCGAGGATGCTGTCCTGCCGTAGCTCCTTGCGGGATTTGGTCGGTTTCACGAAGCGAGCCTTTTATTTTCAAGGGCCTGAAAGACGGCGGCGGGCGGGGCGCTCCAGCATCGCAGCGGGCGTGTGAAACTTCAACATCTGTTTTGCCCGTCTACCAACATTTTCCTGTTGCCGAACACGAATTTTCGTGACAGTCTTCGGTCAAATAGAGGTGCGCTCGTGTTCAATTACGGATATTTCAGCTTCGATTCGAAGGCCGAGATGCTCGAGAAATCGATCGAGTACTGGAACCCCGGCAAGACGAAATTCTGGCTCGACGCCGGGATCGACATGGTCATCGACCGGCGTGAGGGCTACTTCCTCTACGACATGTCCGGCCGCCGGCTGATCGACCTGCATCTCAATGGCGGGACATACAATTTCGGCCACAGGAACCCCGAGCTGGTGGCGACGCTGAAGTCGGCGCTGGACTATTTCGACATGGGCAACCACTGGTTTCCCTCGGTGGCGCGCGCCGCCTTCGCCGAGAAGCTGGTGAAGACCGCGGACGGGATGAAGTACGCGATCTTTGGCGCCGGCGGGGCCGAGGCTGTGGAGATCGCACTCAAGACTGCCCGATATACAACAAAGCGCCGGAAGATCGTTTCGATCATCAAGGGCTATCACGGCCATTCCGGCCTGTCGGTCGCCACCGGCGACGAGCGCTTCTCGACGATCTTCCTCGCCGACCGGCCCGAGGAATTCATCCAGGTGCCGTTCAATGACATCGACGCGCTGGACCGCGCGCTTCGCGGCCGCGACGTGGCGGGCTTCATCATCGAGACCATCCCGGCGACCTACGGCTTCCCGCTGCCGGACGAGGGCTACCTGAAGGCCTGCCAGGATTTGTGCCGCCGTTACGGCACGCTCTATATCGCCGACGAGGTCCAGACCGGGCTGATGCGCTGCGGCACGATGTGGGGCTGGCAGTCCTACGGGCTGGAGCCGGACATGTTCGTCACTGGCAAGGGGCTCGGCGGCGGCATCTACCCGATCTCGGCCTGCGTGGTGACCGAGAAATGCGGCGGCTGGCTGCACGAGGACGGCGCGGCGCATATCTCGACCTCGGGCGGCTCGGAGCTGGGCTGCATCGTCGGCCATCAGGTGATCGACATCCTCCAGCGCCCCGAAGTCATCGCGAACGTGCAGTCCGTCGCGGAGTTCTTCCGCCGCAGCCTCGCCGACATGATGGCGGTGCATTCCGACATCTTCGTCGGCATCCGCCAGCGCGGCGTGATCCTCGGGCTGGAGTTCAACCATCCCGAAGGCGCGGTGGCGGTCTCGCGCGCTCTTTACGAGCACGGGGTCTGGGCGATCTTCTCCTCGCTCGACAAGCGCGTCCTGCAATTCAAGCCGGGCGTGCTGCTCGACGCGGCGACCTGCCAGGAGATCATCGACCGGATGGAAGCGGCCATGCCGCGGGCGCGGGCGCTGCTGGGCGGCCTGAAGCGCGCGGCCTGAGGGGGGAGTCATGCCGATGCACGCTCACGACGACGCCCCCCGCCTCGCGATGCCGGACCGGGCCGAATCCATCGCCCGGATGAAGCTCGACCGCGCCACCTGGGCGGGGCGGGCCTTCGCGAGATACGACCGCGCGGCGGTGATGAGGATCGCCCGCGCCGTGGCCGAGGCCGCGCATCAGGCGGCCGGGCGCTATGCCGAGGCCGCGGTGGCCGAGACCGGCATGGGCGTGGTCGAGCACAAGAAGCTCAAGAACGAGCTGTCCGCCCATCCGCTGGTGGATTTCTACGAGAACCAGGATCTGGTGAACCCGAAGGTCGATCCCGCCCGCAAGATGGTCGAGATCCCGAAGCCCGCCGGCGTGATCCTCGCGCTGACGCCGGCGACCAATCCGGTCTCGACGCTCTATTACAAGACGATCCTCGCGCTTCTGTCGCGCAACGCCATCATCTTCAGCCCGCATCCGCTGGCCAAAGCCTGCTGCAACGACGCGGCGGCGACGCTCGAGGCGGCGGCGGTGGCAGCGGGCGCGCCGGCCGGGCTGATCCAGTGCATCGAGGAGCCTTCGGTGCCGCTGGTGCAGGCGCTGATGGCGTCTCCGACGGTGCAGGTGATCCTCGCCACCGGCGGCGGGCCGATGGTGCGCGCGGCCTATTCCTCGGGCAATCCGGCGATCGGCGTCGGGCCGGGCAACGCGCCGGTCTATATCGACCCCGACACCGACCAGAACGCGGCGGCGAAGCGGCTGATCGATTCGAAAAGCTTCGACAATTCCGTGCTTTGCACCAATGAGAGCGTGCTGATCTCGCAGGATCGCGGCCGCAGCCAGCTCGAGCGGGCGCTGCGCGCCAACGGCGCCCACATCTGCAATCCCGACGAGGTCGCGAAGCTCAGGGCCTGGCTCTTCCCCGAAGGGCACCTCAACACGGGCGCGGTCGGGAAATCGGCGGTCTGGATCGCGGCGCAGTCCGGCTTCCGGGTCGCGCCCTCGATCCGCGTCCTGATCGCGCCGGTCGATACGGTCGGGCTCGACGAGCCGCTGACGAAGGAGAAGCTGTCTCCGGTCCTCGCCTGGGCCATGGCGGGCTCGTTCGAGCGCGCGACCGGGATCGCCCAGATGATCCTGCGGATGACCGGTGCCGGCCATTCGGCGGCCCTGCATTGCGACGATCCGCAAAAGGCGATGGAATTCGCCGCCGCGCTTTCGGTCTACCGGGTGGTCGTCAACGCGCCGTGCTCGCAAGGCGCGGCCGGCTTCGCCACCCATCTGGCGCCCTCCTTCATGATCGGCACCGGCTATTTCGGCCGCTCGTCGGTGGGCGAGAACATCGGCCCGCAGCATCTGGTGCACTGGACGCGGCTGGCCTGGAATTCCGACGCCTCGGTGCCGATGGGCGACTTCAGCGCGGTGCGCGCGCCGTTCGAGGGACCGGATTCGTCCTCGCGCCCCGCCGCCGCGCCGCGCCCGGTGACGCTCGCGCCCGCCGCGTCGGCGCAGGATACGGGCGGGGTGGATCGCGACATGCTGCGCCAGCTCATCCTTCAGGAACTTCGTGAACTGACCAGGGGCCAGTCGTGACCGATCTCCGCGCCTTCATCTTCATCGACCAGCTCCAGCCGCAGACGCTCGCCTATACCTCGACCTGGATGCGCGGCACGCTGCCGCGCGCCCGGATGGCGGCGCAGATCATCGAGATCGCGCCGGGTCTCGACGTCGAGGCCCTGACCGACACGGTCCTGAAAAGCGCCGAGGTGCGGGCCGGCTTCCTCGTGGTCGAGCGCCAGTTCGGCACGTTGCAGTTCCATGCCTACTCCACCGCCGAGGTCCAGGCCGGCGCGGAGGCCGCGCTTTCGGCCATGGGCAAGACGCGCGCGGACGCCGAGAAGCCGAAGATCATGGCCTCGAAGATCGTCACCCGGGTCGACGACCAGCACGCCTTCCTGATGAACCGCAACAAGACCGGCTCGATGGTGCTGGGCGGCGAGAGCATCTACCTGCTCGAATGCCAGCCCGCCGCCTACGCCATTCTCGCCTGCAACGAGGCCGAGAAGGAGGCTGACATCAAGGTCATCGACATGCGGATGATCGGGGCGAACGGGCGGCTCTATCTCGCCGGGACCGAGGCCGACGTGCGCAACGCCCGCGACGCGGCCGAGCGCGCCCTGCGCGAGGCGGGGGCGACGGGATGAGCGATCTGCGCGCCCTGATCCGCGAGCTGCTCTCGGAAGAGATCGCCGCGCTGCGCGCCGAGGTCCTCGGCGGGTCAGTGGCGGAGCGGGTTTGCGTCGGCACGGAAAGGGAGCTGACCGATTTCGCGCTGACCGTAGCGCGGCGCGCGCGGGAGCCGGGCTTTCTCGCCGCGCTGGAGGCGGGGCGCGTCCGCTATGTGCCGGTGGCCGTCCCGGTCGCGGCCGCGCCCGGCGCGACCCCGGCTGCGGGAAGGCGCGCGACTCCTTCGCCGTCCGCGCCGCAGCCGGCCACTCTGGTCACCACCGTGCCGGCCCCGGTGCCGGAGTTGCGCAAGGGGCTCGTCACCGAACGCGACATCGCCGCTCTCGGCGAGGGCGAGATCCGGCTCAGGGTCGCGAAGAACGCGCGGCTGACGCCTCTCGCCAGCGACGAGGCCCGGCGCCGCGGCATCAGGATCGAAAGGACACTGGCATGATAAGGGCACGCGTCAGCGGCAGGCTCTGGTCCACCCGCCATATCGGCACGCTTCCCACCGGGGCGCTGCTGGAGGTCGAGACCGAGACCGGCGCGAAACTGATCGCCTTCGACCCGCTCGGCTGCGCCGATGGCGAGGCGGTCCTCGTCACGCAGGGCTCCGTCGCCGCCTCATGGTTCACCGACCGTTCGGCGCCGATCGACGCGCTGATCATCGGTTCCATCGACGAAGAACCCGCTGCCAGGCCGGCAGCGAAACGCAAGTAAGGGAGTTCATCAAATGGCTAATCTTGCAATCGGAATGATCGAAACCAAGGGCTACGTGCCCGCGCTCTCGGCGGCGGACGCCATGGTCAAGGCCGCCAATGTCGAGATCGTCGCCCGCAACGAAGTCGGCGGCGGCCTCGTCTCGGTGGTGGTGCGCGGCGATGTCGGCGCGGTGAAGGCCGCGACCGAGGCTGGCGCCGAAGCCGCGGCCCAGGTCGGCGAAGTCACCGCCGTCCACGTGATCCCGCGCCCGCACGCCGATCTCGCGAAGCATTTCGAGGCGCTGAAGGGCTGATCCGGCCCGGCCCGACGCAAAGGACAAGGACTGAGGTATGACAGAGCTTCGCGTCTATCTTCCCATCGAGGACCTTCAGCCCCAGTTCGCGGCCTATCTTTCCTCGCCCACGCGGGCGAGGGGGTATCCGCCCTTCGCCGGCCAGCACTCGCTGATCATCGAGGTGGCGCCGGCGCTGGCGATCCACCGGATCACCGATCTCGCGCTCAAATCCGCGCCGGCGATGGAGCCGGGGATTCTCTATACCGAGCGGCAGTTCGGCCTTCTCGAGCTGCATTCCGACCGGATGGAGGACCTGAACTCGGCCGGCGCGGCGATCCTGAAGGGGATCGGCGCGAAGCCGCAGGACCAGCTCAGGCCCCAGATCCTCTACCACGACATCATCGAGGACCTGTCGGACCAGCACGCCATCATCCTCAACCGCTCGCGCGACGCGTCCATCCTGGTGCCGGGCGTCGCGCTGCTGATCTACGAGATGGCGCCGGCGCTCTTCGCCTGCGTCGCGGCGAACGAGGCAGAGAAGGCCGCCCCCAACGCCGTCATCAACGACGTGCAGATGATGGGCGCGACGGGCAGGCTCTTCATCTCGGGCACCCTCGAGGACATGAAAATCGCGCGGGACACCATCACCGCGAAGCTGGAGGCCATCCAAGCCTGATCTACATGCAGTACGGGCCGTCGCTGCCGGTCTTCCGCGAGATCGGCGGCGAGTCGATCAACGGCGTGATCTATTCGACGGTGATCGGCGGCCTGCCCGACGAGTTCGCGGCGAACTACCGCGAGGCCTACAAGGCCAAGTTCGGCGCGACCGCCTCGTGGCTGACCGGGTCGCAGACCTACGACGCGCTGTGGATGTACTCGATCGCGGCGGCGGTCGCCGGCGGTCCGGGCGAGCCCTTCGACGGCGAGCAGGCCCGCAAGATCGCCGCGATCCTCAAGCGGATGGTCTATCGCGGCGCCAGCGGCTCCTTCCGCTTCGATCAGGAAGGGCTGGTCGCGCTCAGCTATCCGACGCAGGTCAAGGACCCCTCGCTCGGCCTGCCGCACCAGTTCCTGCAGCATCAGGACTACAGGACCGAGCCGCGGATGATCGGCCCGGCGCTCTACGCGACGGACGAGTTCCTGCTGCCGCCCTGGCTCTCGTGATCTGGCGATCCGGGACAGGCACGGGCGCCCGCAAGCGCCCGTGCCGCGCCAGAATGGGAAGCAAGCGATGACAGAGAGCAAACCTCTGCTGATCTGCGAAGACGTCACCCGGCGTTTCGGCTCGCTGGTCGCCGTGGACAGGATGTCGATGAGCGTGGAGAAGGGCGAGATCCTCGGGATCGGCGGCCCGAACGGCGCCGGCAAGACCACGTTCTTCGACGTGATCACCGGCATCACCCCCGCCTCGGGCGGGCGGATCGTCTTCGACGGCCACGACGTGACGCGGATGAGCGCCGACCGGCTCTGCCAGATCGGCATGGCGCGGACGTTCCAGCTCAACGCCGCCTTCGACCACATGACCGTGCTCGAGAATGTCGAGATCGCCGCCTATTACGGCCGCGCGCCGCGCCTGTTCCCGGGCCTGCGAATGGGAAGCGAGACGCGCAAGGCCGCCACCGACGCGCTGGATCTCGTCGGGCTATCGGGCAAGGCGGGCAAGCTGGTGGCGGAGCTCCCCGTTCTCGACCGCAAGCTGCTGATGATTGCCGGCGCGATGGCGACGCAGCCGAAGATCCTGTTCCTCGACGAGCCGGTCGGCGGCCTCAACTCCGACGAGATCGACTTCGTGATCGACCTCGTGCGGCGGCTGATGGCGGGCGGGCTGACCGTCGTCCTGATCGAGCATGTGATGCGCTTCCTGCTCGCGCTGTCGAGCCGCGTGCTGATCATGCATCACGGCAGCCTGCTTTTCGAAGGTCCGCCCGCGCAGGTGGCCGAGAACGACCGCGTGGTCGAGGTCTATCTCGGGCAGGGCACCCGCGAACGGCTCAAGAAGCATTTCGCCGTCAGCGTGGAGGCAACGCCATGAGCGCGGCCCCGGTTCTGCAACTCAGCGACGTGCGCTCGGGCTATGAAGGCATCGAGGTGCTGCGCGGCATCTCCCTCTCGATCGCGGCCGGGGAGCTCGTCACCGTGGTCGGGCCGAACGGCCATGGCAAGTCGACGCTGCTGCGGACGATCTCCGGCCTCGTGCCGCTGCGCTCGGGCGAGATCCGGCTCGACGGCGTGCCGCTCGACCGGCATGTCCATCACACGGCGGCGCGCGGCATCGCCCATGTGCCGCAGGGCGACCTGCTGTTTCCCGGCATGACCGTGCACGAGAACCTGCTGATGGGCGCGTTCCTCTGCACCGACCGGGCCGAGCGCAACCGCCGCCTCGACGAGGTCCACAGCCTGCTGCCGAAGCTGGCCGAGCGGCGCAACCAGTTCGTCTCGACCCTTTCGGGCGGCGAGCGGCGGATGGTCGGAGTCGGGCGCGGGCTGATGATGGGCGCGCGGATCATGATGATCGACGAGCCCTCGCTCGGCCTCGCGCCGCTGGTGATCGAACAGATCTACGAAGTGATCGCGGCGCTCGGCAAATCGGGGCGCACGATCCTCCTGATCGAGGAAAACCCGGCCCGGGTCGCGGATATCGCCGACCGGCTGTTCCTGCTCGACAACGGCGCGTTCATCTGGTCGGGGCCGCCCGCGGAACTGCTCGCCAGCGACGAGCTCATCTCGGCTTATCTCGGGGGGTAGGCGATGAACACCTTCTATTCCGTCCTCGTCTCGGGCCTGACGGTCGGCGCGCTCTACGCCATCGCGAGCATCGGCCTGTCGCTGGTCTGGGGCGCGCTCGGCGTGCTGAACATGGCCCATGGCGCGCTGCTGACGCTCGGCGGCTACGTCGCCTACGGCGTCATCACCTCGGCCGGCCTGCCGATGCCGGTCGGCATCCTCGCCTCGGTTCTCGTCGGCGCCCTGGCGGGTGGGCTGATCTATGTGCTCATCGTGCGCAACGTGCTGCGCCAGTCCGGCGCGGATTTCGAGGCCAATGTGATGATCGCCACCGTCGGCGTCGCCATCGCGCTGGAGAACGGCATCCTCCTGTGGTTCGGCGGCAAGCCGCTGAAGCAGCCGGTGACGGTGACGGGCTCGTTCTCGATCGGCGGCATGCACGTGCCCTGGCAGAACTTCATCATCATGGTCGCGGCCGTGATCGCCATGGCGCTGATCGCCTCGGTGCTGAACTACACCCGCATGGGCCGCGCGATCCGCGCCACCGCACAGAACCGCGACGCCGCCCGGCTGCTCGGGGTCGCGGTGAGCCGGGTCTATCTCTACGTGCTGATGCTTTCGGGCGCGGTGGCCGGAATTTGCGGCCTGCTGCTTTCGGCCCTCGTCCAGCTTTCGCCCTCGCTCGGCAATGACCCGATGCTCAAGGCCTTCATCATGTGCGTGGTCGCCGGCCTCGGCACGCTGCCGGGCGCGGTGCTGGTCTCGTTCGCGCTCGCGCTGCTCGAGGCCTGGGTCCAGTACGCGTTCGGCGCCCGCTGGGGCTTCCCGATGCTGCTCTGCGCGGTGGTCCTGGTGCTGATCTGGCGGCCGGGCGGATTGCTGGGCCGCGTCCAGCCGAGGCGGATGTGATGCGCGCCGCCCCGCCTTTCCAGCAGTGCTCGCCCGCTCTCCTCGCTGCCGAACGGAAGGAGCTTCACAGATGACATCCATGGCTCCCCCTTCGGGCAGGGCGGACCTGATCATCGCGCTGGCGCTGGTCGCGGCCGCCACGACGCTGCCCTTCGTGGTCGAAAGCCGCTACGTGCTGGGTCAGGTGGTGCTTGCCCTGTTCTATGCCTGCATCGCCTCGCAATGGAACCTCGTCTTCGGTTTCGCCGGCATCTTCTCGCTGGCGCCGCTCGCGATCTTCGCGGTCGGCGGCTACGCCACGGCGATGTTGTGCTTCTTCCTCGGCTGGTCGGTCTGGGCGGCGCTGCTGCCGGCGGCGTTCGTCGCGGCGCTGTTCTCGATCGTGATCGGGCTGGCCTGCCTGCGGCTCACCGGCGTCTATGTCGCGCTGCTGACGCTCGCGGTCACGCAGGTGATGTACCTGCTGATCGTCACCGACACCGACTGCTTCGTGATGGTCGGCACCGTCTGCCGCCAGCTGACCGGCGGGCCGAGCGGCTTCTCGCGCTTCGGCGATCTCGGCATGCGCGAATTGCTGCGCGGAAGCTGGATGATCGGCAATTACGCGGTGGTCTGCACCTTGTTCGCCCTCATCATGGCCATGACCTGGGTGATCCTGAAAAGTCCGATGGGCCATGCCTTCCGCGCCATCCGCGACAATCCCGGCTATGCAGTGGCGCGCGGCATCAACCGCTTCCGCGTCCAGATGCTGGTCTTCGGCATCTCGGCCTTCTTCATGGGCCTCGCCGGCGGCGTCTATGCCGCGCATTTCCAGGTGATCGGCCCGACCATCCTGCAACTGCCGCAGCTGATGTTCATCATCGCCATCGTGGTGATCGGCGGGGTGGGCACCTTCTGGGGGCCGCTGGTCGGCACGTTCGTCCTCGTCGGCGCCGACGAGCTGATGCGCGAGGCGGGCGAGTTCCGCACGCTGGGCCTCGGTGTCATCATCGCCGCCGCCATCGTGCTGATGCCCAACGGGCTGGTCGGCAGGTTCCGCCAGCTCAGGCGCTATCTCGGCGCCGGCCGCAAGACCCCGCACTCCGAAGCAAACGGATCCTGAGCACCGGACATATGACGATGAGCTACCTGACCGAAATCTCCCGCCTCGCGACCCTCAGCCTCGCCGACCTGCGCGCCGCCTATCGCGAGGGCAGGACCGATCCCGTCGCGGTGACGCGCGCCATGCTCGATCAGGCCGAGCGGGTCAACGGCACGATCAACGCGCTCTACGGCATCCGCCGCGACGAGGCGCTGACCGAGGCCGAGGCCGCCCGCGCGCGCTGGAAGGCCGGCAAGCCGCTCTCGGATGTCGACGGCGTGCCGGTCTCGATCAAGGACAGCGTTCCGGCGGTCGGCATGCGCTGGCATCACGGCTCGGCGCTGCATGGCGACGGCATCCTGGGCAAGGCCGACGGCATCCCGACCCGCAAGCTGAAGGCGGCCGGGGCGATCATCCTCGGCAAGGGCACGATGCCCGATTTCGGGCTGAGCGGCTCGGGCGTCTCCGGCTCGCACGGGATCGTGCGCAATCCGTGGGGCACCGCCTGGAACACCGGGGGTTCGAGCGCCGGCGGCGGCGCCTCCATCGCGGCGGGGATCGGCATGATGTCGGTCGGCTCGGACATCGCCGGATCAGTGCGGCTTCCCGCCTCGCATTGCGGGCTGGCGGCGCTGAAGCCCACGCAAGGGGTGATCCCCCACGCGCCAGCCTCGACCGTGCGCTCGGCCGGCCCGATCACGCGCCGCGCCGCTGATCTCATCGAGTGGGCCCGGCTGCTGAGCGGGCCGGACGAGGACGACCGGTATTCGCTGCTGCTTCTCGGCCAGCCCCAGCCGGCAGGCTGGACGAATGGGATAACCGTAGGCACCTGCGCCGATTTCGGCTTCGGCCCCGCGGTCGAGCCCGAGGTCATCGCCTGCTTCGACGCGGCCGTGGAGGCCATGGGCCGCATCGCCGGGCGTGTAGAGCCGGTCAGCGCCGATTACGGCTTCGACGCCTATCTGCCGATCGACGATTCCCTCAAGCTGCGCGGCTGGTACGAATATGCCGCCGCCGATGCGGTGCACCGGGCGCGGGCGCCGAAGGAGCTGGTCGACTGGTTCGCCGAGGCCGAGGCGTGGACCCCGGCCCGCATCCGCGAGTTCGAGAGCGGCATCGAGCGCGGCGTCGCCGGCACGGTGGCGCTGATGCGGGGCGTCGATTTCCTGCTCACCCCGGTCATGCCTCTGGTGAACTGGCCGGCCGACCGGCGTGGCCCGGTCTTCGGCATGCCGCTGCGCCACACGACCTTCACCGCGCCCTTCAACCAATCGGGCCATCCGGCGGTGTCGCTCTGCGGCGGCTTCGACGGCCGCGGCCTGCCGATCGGCATCCAGATCGTCGGTCACCGGCTCGACGACCTGCGGCTGATGGAGCTCGCGGCCGCGCTGGAGACCGAGCTCGACGTGATGAACCGCTCGGGCCGGTCGTGGCCGGTCGAGCCGGTCGTCGCCCACTGAAGAACCAACACGGGAAGGGAGGATCGACCGAAATGTCCGACAGGGAAACCGAGGCCCGCGCGATCGCCGGGAAAGCACTGGGTGCCGCCCCCGAAGACTTCGCCAGCCCCTTCACGGTGCTGGCCTCGCCGGCCTGGCGCGGGATCGAGAGCGATATCCGCCGCGCCTCGGCGGGCGACAGGGCCGTGATCGTGAAGCACTATCTTCCCGATACCGCTTTCTATGCCGATCCGGCCCGCGCCATCGAAGCCGCGCATCATGCCGCGGCTGTCGGCGCGGGGCCGAAGGTGCTCGGCGACGACGCGGCGAGGGGCCTCGTGGTGTTCGAGGCGCTCGGCGACGGCTGGCGCTGCGGCGGGTTGCAGGACGTGGTGGTGCCCGAATTGCGCCGCGCCGTCATCGCGGCCAAGAAAGCCTTTCAGAACGGACCGAAGCTCAACCGCGACGCCTCGATCTTCGCCGAGATCCGCGAGCTGGCGGCGCTGGCCGCGCAGAAGGGCGCGCGGGGCCACCGCCATCTCGACACGTTCCTTGCGGTGATCGGCGAGGCGGGCGCGAAGATCGAAGCCGCCGGCTTCGACCTGAAGCCCTGCCATCGCGACGGCAACAGCGCCAATCTGATGATCGGGCCGGACAACCGCGTTCTGCTGGTCGATTTCGACCTTTCCGCCAATGCCGATCCCTATGAGGAGCTCGGCTGCTGGCTGATCGAATTCTTCGACTGCGAGCCCGAGGCGCGCGCGGGGTTCGAGGAGTGGGAAGGGCGGTTCGACGAGGGGCTGTTCCAGCGGGCGATGCTGTACGGCATGGCCGACGATCTGCGCTGGGGACTGATCGGCTCGATCCTGGCGGCGACCTCGCCGCGCCGCTCGCTGGAATTCGCCAAATACGCGTCCTGGCGCTTCATGCGCCTCGAAACCATGGCGCTCGGCGCGCAGGCCGCAGACCGCCTGCGCCGCGCCGTCTGAGGGAGGTCGAGAGATGAGTGCAGCAACACAGGAACAGGTCGCCCGCGCCATCGACTCCGTGCCGGGGTGGAGCCGCGACAGCGTCCGCGCCCGCCCGCTGATCGGCGGATTGCTGAATTCCAACTGGCTGGCCGAGCATGAGGGCGAGACCTACTTCATGAAGGTCTACGGCGTCGGGTCGGAGAATTTCGTCAACCGCGACCTGTCGATCGAGGCCGCGCGCGCGGCCCATGCCATGGGGATCGCCCCGGCGGTCATCCACTACGACGTCGCGGCGGGGGTCGAGGTGTGCCAATTCCTGCACGGCTACCGCGCGTCCACCAATGCCGATTTCGTCCGGCGCGACTTTCAGGAGCGGGTGATCGACCTCTACGCGACGTTCAACGCCGGCCCGAAACTCTCGGTGACCAAGGACGTGTTCGAGATGACGGACGAGCACATCGAGCAGGGGGCCGAGGTCGGCGCCATCCGGCCGGCCGATTTCGACTGGCTCTGCAAGGAATATGGCCGCGCGAAGGAAGCCTTCCACGCGTCGGGCCTCGATATCGTGCCCTGCCACAACGATCCGATGCCGGGAAATTTCCTCGTGCCCGACGGGCAGGAGGAGGTCTCCGACATGAAGCTCGTCGACTACGAGTTCGCCTCGAACAACGAGCGCGCCTACGAGATCGGCGTCTTCCTCGGCGAGATGTTCATCGACCCCGCCACCTCGCAGGAGCTGATCGAGCGCTATTACGGCGAGATGCGCCGCGACCTCCTCGCGCGGGTGACGGTGGCGCGGGCGGTGGCGGACATGAAATGGGGCTCCTGGGCGGTGCAGCAGCGCCAGCTCTCCGGCTGGGATTTCGACTACCAGAAATACGGCATCTGGAAATACGCCCGCGCGCGGATGCTGTTCAACCATCCCGACTGGAACGACTGGCTGTCCTGGATCTGAGGCGGCGATCCATGATTTCCGGGTCGAGGTGATGCCCAAAACTGGAGGATGTTTCGCCAGTTGCGCATGCGGATTTTCGTCTTGATTTCGGTTTCCGTTTAATCGTCTGTGGATTAGCGGATACGAAATTTCACGAAGACGAAACAAAACTGTTGTGTAACTGTCATGGAGCGTCAATACTTCCGACTGCGGAACCGGGTCGCGGCTGCGCAAAGGCGTCTGTCCAGGCGCAAAGCCGCGAGTCGGCCCTTTCGCCAACTAGATTCGGGAGCGTAACATGAAGACCCAGGGCTTCGCGGCCGGCATCGCCGCAACGTTTACCATTTTGTCGACTTCCGCCGCTTTCGCCGTTACCGAGATTTCCTGGTGGCATGCGATGACCGGCGCCAACAACGAAGTCGTCGAGACACTCTCCAAGGAATTCAACGAAAGCCAGAGCGACTACAAGGTCTCGCCCGTGTTCAAGGGCACCTATCCCGAGACGCTGAACGCCGGCATCGCCGCGTTCCGGGCGAACCAGGCGCCGCACATCATCCAGGTGTTCGACGTCGGAACCGGCGTGATGATGGCCGCGGAAGGCGCGGTGAAGCCGGTGGCCGAAGTGCTCTCGATGGGCGGCACCGAGTTCGACAAGAGCCAGTACCTGCCGGGCATCGTCGCCTACTATTCGAAGCCGGACGGCACCATGCTGTCCTTCCCCTACAATTCCTCGTCGCCGATCCTCTACTACAACAAGGACGCCTTCGAGAAAGCCGGCCTCGACGCCGGGAACCCGCCCAAGACCTGGCCCGAGGTTTTCGAGGCGGCGAAGAAGATCAAGCAGAGCGGCGCGGCCCCGTGCGGCCTCACCTCGACCTGGCTGACCTGGATCGGCCTCGAGAACTTCACGGCCTGGAACAACCTCCAGTACGGCACGCAGGAAAACGGCCTCGCCTCGACCGATGTCGAGCTGACGTTCAACACCGAGCCGTTCGTCCGCCACTTCCAGAACTTCGCCGACCTCGCCAAGGACGACACCTTCCGCTATGGCGGTCGCACGTCCGAAGCCAAGCAGCTCTTCCTGTCGGGCGAGTGCGCGATTATGACGGAATCGTCCGGCGGCCTCGGCGACGTGATCAAGTCGGGCCTCAACTACGGCCTCGGCCAGCTGCCCTACTATGACGACCTCGAGGGCGCGCCGCAGAACACCATCCCCGGCGGCGCCAGCCTCTGGGTCTTCGGCGGCAAATCCGACGACGAGTACAAGGCCGTCGCGGCCTTCTTCGAATTTCTGTCGCAGACGGATATCCAGCAGCGTCTGCATCAGGTCTCCGGCTACCTGCCGGTGACGCTCGCCGCCTACGAGGCGACCAAGTCCTCCGGGTTCTACGACGAGAATCCGGGCCGCGAGATCCCGATCCAGCAGATGATGGGCAAGGAGCCGACGGCCAACTCCAAGGGCGTGCGGCTCGTCAACCTGCCGCAGGTCCGCGACATCCAGAACGAGGAGTTCGAGAAGATGTTGGCCGGCGACCAGAGCGCGCAAGCCGCGCTCGACAACGCCGTGGAACGCGGCAACGCCGCCATCCAGCAGGCCATCGGCAACTAGAAGGCGGCTTCCGCCCGACGACCATCCGCGCCTTTTCGCGCGGATGGTCGCAGCCATGTCGAGGAGGCCACTTGTCGCCGCGCGTCGTCTTCCCCAACAAACTGCTGCCCTACCTGTTGCTGGCGCCCCAGCTCGCCATCACGCTCGTCTTCTTCTACTGGCCGGCAAGCCAGGCGCTCTACCAGTCGGTGCTGCGCGAGGATCCGTTCGGGCTCAACAGCGCCTTCGTCGGCCTCGCCAACTTCCGCCGGGTGCTGAGCCAGCCGAGCTATATCGACAGCGTCCAGACCACGGCGATCTTCTCCGTCGCCACCGCGCTGCTTGCGATGGTGGTGGCGCTGCTGCTCGCGGTGATGGTCGACAAGATCATCAAGGGGCGCGGCTTCTACCGCACGCTGATGATCTGGCCCTACGCGGTCGCCCCGGCGATCGCGGGCATGCTGTGGCTGTTCATGTTCAACCCGACGATGGGCACCTTCGCCTACATGCTGCGCTCGGCCGGCTATTCGTGGGACCCGCTGCTCAACGGCCCGCAGGCCATGACGCTGGTCATCGCCGCCGCCGCATGGAAGCAGATCAGCTACAACTTCCTGTTCTTCGTGGCGGGGCTTCAGGCGATCCCGAAGACGCTGATCGAAGCGGCGGCCATCGACGGCGCCGGGGAGACCAAGCGGTTCTGGACCATCGTCTTCCCGCTGCTCGCGCCGACGACCTTCTTCCTCGTCGTCGTCAACATCGTCTACGTCTTCTTCGACACGCTCGGCATCATCGACGCCGTGACCGGCGGCGGCCCGGCCAAGGCGACGGAGACGCTCGTCTACAAGGTCTTCCAGGACGGCAAGCTCGGCGGCGACCTCGGCGGCTCCAACGCGCAATCCGTGATCCTCATGATCATCGTGATCGCGCTGACCTCGATCCAGTTCCGCTACGTCGAACGCAAGGTGACGTACTGATGGTCGAGAATCGCCCCTTCGGAAACATCCTCGCGCATCTCATCCTCATCGCCGGCGTGCTGGTGATCGTCTTTCCCGTCTACATGGCTTTCGTCGCCTCGACCTGGGATCCGGCGACCATCGCCAACGGCAAGCTCGGTCTGTTGCCCGGACCCTACCTCGTCGAGAACTACAGCCGCATCCTGTTCGAGGGCACGGGTCGCACGACGCGCGCGCATGTCGACGTCATGCTGCTCAATTCCTTCGTCTCGGCCATGATAATCGCGACCGGCAAGATCGCGATCTCGCTGATCTCGTCCTACGCCATCGTCTATTTTCGTTTTCCCTTCCGCATGGTCGCCTTCTGGCTGATTTTCCTCACGCTGATGTTCCCGGTCGAGGTGCGCATCTACCCGACCTACAAGATCGTCGCCGATCTCGGCCTGCTCGACACCTACGCCGGCCTGTCCGTTCCGCTGATCGCATCGGCGACCGCGACGCTGCTTTTCCGCCAGTTCTTCATGACCGTGCCGGATGAATTGCTCGAAGCCGCCAAGATCGA